>DMVN01000223.1:0-173 GCA_003476685.1 Acidobacteriota bacterium
TGCAAAACTTTCGACAGCGACTCAGTATTATTTTTGATCACTTCGACATTGTCCTCAGCTAAAACATCCTTCAGAGCCTTAATTTTATCTTCGACTTCGGTCTTTTTGTTTGAGTCAACTTTATCTCCAGCATCTTTTAAGCTCTTCTCCGCAGTATAAATCAGATTTTCAGC
>DMVN01000223.1:273-9663 GCA_003476685.1 Acidobacteriota bacterium
ACATTAACAATACCATTGGCATCAATATCGAAAGTTACCTCTATTTGAGGAACGCCGCGCGGCGCAGGAGGAATGCCATCCAATATAAATCGTCCCAGAGTCTTGTTGTCAGCTGAAAGCTCCCTTTCTCCTTGCAAAACATGAATATCTACTTGGGTTTGGTTGTCAGCAGCAGTGGAAAATATTTGCGATTTTGAGGTCGGGATTGTAGTGTTGCGTTCAATTAACTTTGTCATCACACCGCCCAAGGTCTCAATTCCCAATGAAAGCGGGGTAACATCGAGCAAAAGCAGATCTTTGACTTCGCCACCAAGCACACCGCCCTGAATGGCTGCACCGATTGCAACTGCTTCGTCAGGATTTACTGTGTGATTCGGTTCTTTGCCAAAAAACTTTTTAACCGCTTCGCGAACCGCCGGCATTCTTGTCTGCCCACCGACCAAAATCACTTCATCGATATCTTTGATCTCAAGCTTGGCATCCTTCAAGACCTTTTCACAAGGCTTTAAGGATTTTTCAACCAAATCACCAACAAGCTGCTCTAATTTAGCTCTGGTAATATTCATTTGTAGATGTTTCGGCCCAGAAGAATCAGCGGTAATAAATGGCAGATTTATCTCAGTTTCATTAGAAGTTGAGAGCTCAACTTTGGCTTTTTCTGCCGCTTCCTTTACGCGCTGGATCGCCGCTTTATCAGAGTGGAGATCGACTCCTTGATCCTTTTTGAATTCATCAATAATATAATCCATAACCTTTTGGTCAAAGTCGTCACCACCAAGATGAGTGTCGCCGTTGGTAGCTTTGACTTCAAAAACACCATCCCCAAGCTCTAAAATTGTAATATCAAAAGTTCCGCCACCAAGGTCATAGACAGCGATCTTTTCGTTCTTGTTTTTATCAAGACCATAGGCCAAAGAAGCGGCTGTTGGCTCGTTGATTATTCTTTTGACCTCAAGGCCGGCGATTTTACCCGCGTCTTTGGTCGCCTGACGCTGTGAATCATTAAAATAAGCCGGAACGGTGATGATAGCCTCTTCCACGCTGGTCCCGAGGTAATTTTCGGCGCATTGCTTGAGATAGCCAAGGATGAAGGCCGAGATTTCCTGAGGAGTATACAGCTCGCCCCCTACCTCTATCAAAATATCCCCGTTAGGAGCTTCCACCATTTTGTAAGGAAATTTGGTCCGTAGCTCGGCCATCTCCGGCGAGTCGTACTTCTTGCCGATCAGTCTCTTGACTGAATAGACCGTATTTTCAGGGTTGGTGATGGCCTGGCGCAGGGCCGGCAAGCCCACCAGCCGCTGCCCGGCCGCAGCAAAGGACACCACCGAGGGGGTGGTGTTGCTGCCTTCCAGGTTGGGAATAACCGTAGGAGTCTGACCGTTCATGTAGGCCACACAGGAATAGGTGGTTCCCAGGTCAATCCCGATTACTTCGGCCATGCTCGGTACTTCTTCAGTCAATCCTTCTTCGGAATGATAACTTTTACCATAGTTGGCCGCAGAAGTCTATTGTGAATCAGGTAACCCTTCTGCAATTCTTCCATGACCAGCGGCTCGCTGACCTCGGCCGATTCTTCCGAAGCCAGGGCCTGATGCAGGCTGGGGTCAAATTTGTTGTCATGGAGCTCGATGGGTCTTACTCCGTACTTTTTGATCAGGTTGAGGAGCATGCGGTAAATCAGCTCCACCCCTTCGCGGAAGGTCTGACCGTCGGTTTCGGCTTGGGCCGATTTGAGAGCTCGCTCAAAATTATCGATGATGGGCAGGATATCACGCAGCAGGTCACTCAGGGCATACTGAAAGAATTCTTCCTTGTCTCTTTCAGCCCTCTTCCTGACATTATCCAGCTCGGCCGCCGCTCTCAGGAATCTTTCTTTAAGCTCCTCCACGGCCTTTTTCAACTGTTCCAGCTCACGGTTCTTGCTTTCCAGCTCGGCCTGGAGCTTCTGGATTAATTCCTCACGGGATGGCTCCCCGGCTTCGGGAGCAGCACAGACAGAATCCTTTTCCTCTTTTTCCTGCCCCAGGTATTCAATCTCTTCCTGTTCGCTGACCTTGAAGGTCGGTTCAGGCTGGCTTTCTTTTCCTTTAACCTTGATTTCCGATTTTTCCTGGCCGTTTCCGGCTGGCTCCTGTTGATGCAGGTTGTCTGGTTTTTCCTTATTGGTTTTCTTGCCGCTCATAAGGCCACTCCTTTTTCCAGCGTGGTTATGGTCCTGGTCAGACGCCGGGCCACATTATCCACCAAAGGAATAATCCGGTCGTAGGGTAACCTTTTGGGACCGATGATACCCAGAGAACCCAGGATCTGATTGCGATAACCGTAATGAGAAAGAATCAGCGAACAATCGGCTATTTCCGGCAACTTCAACTCCGAGCCGATTATCACCTTAACTCTTTCCAGGCTGATCAGGTCGGACAGCAAACGGGCCAGGTTGGCCTTTTCCTCAAAATTCTGAAACAGGGACTTCAGCTTGTTAAAATCAAAAAGCTCGGCTTTATCCAGCAGCCTGGCTGTCCCCTGGAGGAAAATCTTGCCCTCTTCTTTTTCCAGCGAGGGATAACTGCGAAGAAGGGCAATCAGCTTTTCCACCAGGTCTTCGTACCGCATCTTCAGCCGCGGCAGTTCCCGGAACAGGTAATCCCGGACAAAAGCCAGGTTTTTGCCGCGGAAATTCTAGTTGATGTACTGGGCCGCCCGGTCCAGTTCGGTCTGGGTAAACAGAGTCCTGGTTTCAAAGATTTCAGTTTGCACCAGGTTGAAGGTTGAGACCAGAACTATCATCATCCGGTTGTCATTCAGCTTCACGAACTTAACCTGGTCAAAGGCCACCCGTGAAATATGGGGAGAGATGACAAAGGCCAGGTTGTCGGAACTACTGGCCAGAATCTGACTCACCTGGAGCAACAGGCTGTCCAGCTCTCCCGATTCGACGCTGAGTTCTTCAGAGTAGATTCTCAGGGCTTCGGGCGTTGAGCGCAGGGTTTCCGAAAGCAGATTATCGACATAGAACCTGATGCCCTCGTCAGTTGGCAACCGACCGGCCGAAGTATGGGGTTGATAGAGGTATCCCTGCCTTTCCAGGCTGGCCATGGCATTCCTGATGGTGGCCGGGGAGACCCGGTAATTCAGCTTTTGAGCCAGTAGCCCTGAGCTAACCGGTTTTCCCGTCTCCAGGTAGACGGAGACTGTAAGATTAAGGATGATTTTTTCCTTATTTTCTAATTTATAGTAAGACATTTTTCCCTTTTTTATTTTATTTACCTCAAATGGCAGGCTTTGTCAATCTGGTTTAAGGACTGCTAAATCAACAGATGGCCAGCCCGGCGTAGCCCACCACCTCCCGGTAATCGCCTGTTCTTTCACCTGAAGTCTGATAGCTGATCAGGCGTCCTTCCCGGGCTCCCAGCAACCTGGCGGCAACCAGCATGGCCGTGGTCGGCTGGAAACCGCACATGGAAATTCCGAAGGAGGTTACAACGTTATAGAGTCCTTCCGGGTCAAGCTTTTCCATAAAGGAAATGGCCTTGAAATCGAGCTCCTCGGCTACTTTCTGGCTGACATAATGACTCATGTCGGTGCTGGCCACCAGCAGCACCGGCTGTTCAAACTGCTTGACGGCTTCGGCCAGGGCCTGCCCCAGCTGCTGCAGCTCTTCCCAGCCAGCCTGGTAGGAAATCATCAGCGGCACAATTTTAAGTTCGGGCCGGAAATACTGGAGGAAAGGAATCTGGACCTCAATCGAGTGCTCCTTGCGATGAGCTTCCGGGTCCCGGCTGATGAGGTCGGTGCCGCCGGCCACCAGGTCAGCCAGCCGGCTGTCTACCTGGACCTCTCCCAGGGGAGTTAACCAGCTACCCCTGTCAAATAGAGCAAAAAGAGAATTAATCCGGTGATGGGCTGGCGAGAGAATCACCACCGTTTCTGGTATTTCCACCGAGGAATAAACTTTCCCGGCCACCGGCCCTGAATATTCATAACCGGCGTGGGGCGAAACCACTCCGACCGCCCGGATTTTCTCCGCTTCTTCTCTGACAAAGGATTGGATTGTTTTTCTCAGATACTCGGGGTCATCAGGATAAAAGTAACCGGCCACATAAGGTTGTCTTTTCATCCTGGCCCTCCTCACTGAGCTCAGGCTCAGATGAATTTTCTTTCTTCCTTAAAGGCCAGACCGAGCGTTTCCAGCTCGGCCAGAATCGGCTGGTAAATTTCCCTGACGGTTGGGGTCAGGATGCCGCTCAGCCCGATCCTTCTTTCCAGAATCAATTTTACTCCCAGGGCCACTGGAAGTCCAACCGTCCTTGACATGGAAGAATGGCCGTGGGGCTGGCCGAAGTCTATCAGGGTAGAAGTGACCAGCTCGCGTCCCTTTCCCGGGTACTCGACTGTTATCTGATGCTGTAAAACGGTCATATCCCGTTCGCCTTCCCGGTATTTGAGCTTTTCTACCATCAGGGCCACCAGCAGGTCGAGCGGCGAGATTTTTCGTGACGGCAGGGGCTGCTCACTGAAAAGTCCCAGCCAGTCCAGGCTCTGGATAACATCAGATTTCGGGCTCAACCGCAGACGTTCGGCCACAGCTGTTTTGAGCTCAACGGCCTCCTCTATACCCAGGTATTCTCGCAGGAAACCGGCGTAGGTCGAAGATTGCCATTCTCTTTCGTTGATATCCAGGAGCCCCAGTTCGCCGATTTTTTTCAACTTCTGGCACCAGCCGGGATAGCGCAGGGTTCCCCGGAGCATGGTCCTGGCTTCCCTGATTCCGTAGGTTTCGAGGTAAGAAACAGAATTTCGGTTGGGATAACCTTCGAACACTCCCAGGCCCGGGATGTCAATCATTTGGTAATGGCTGAAGAGCTCTTCGGCTGTAACCACCACTTCCCGACCATCCAGCAAGTAGCGGGCTTCGTTTCTTCCGGCCAGCAGTACTCCGCGCGGACTCCAGGAAAACTTGTAACCGAAGGGATTGTCGCTGGCTTCGGGCGCCGGCAATCCACCGCAGTAGGAAACGAAGCTCAATACCCGGCCGCCGGCCTGGTGAGCCGCCTCTATCAGCCTCATGGCTTCCATGTGATCTATTCCCGGGTCCAGACCGAGTTCATTCAGGAATATCAATCCTTTTTCCCTGGCCCGGCCGTCCAGGGCTTTCATGGCCGGGCTGACGTAGGAGGCGGTAACCAGGTGTTTTCCCAGTTCCAGGCAGATTTCGGCCACATAAGGATGAAAAGTGTAAGGGACCATGCTGACCACGACTTCAGCCTCGGAGACAAGTTTCACCAGCTCCGGTCGGTTCTGGAGGTCCAGCTGATACACCCGGGCGCGGGGGTGGTCTTTAACCAGACTCCTGGCTCTTTCCAGGTCGATATCAGCCACCCTCAGTTCGACCTCATCAAACTGAAGCAGGTATTCAATCAGCGGTCCGGCCACCAGTCCGGCTCCCAGCAGACAGACTTTTTTCATGGTTACCTCGCTTTTATCAGCAGAATGAGTTTCTATTTTTTAAGAAAATCTTCCAGGTAGCGGTAGTCTGGAGTAAGCTGCCCGTTATGCACGATGACCGCCCGCTTTATGACCGGGTCCAGTTCCAGCCGGTCAAAAGTCCGGGAATAATCGGCCAGGGCCAGCGCTGGCACGTATTTCTTCAGCCCCTGGCTGAAATAGGTAGAAGATTCAACCGGCAGTTCGGCCGGAAGGTTGTAGACAGCCATCACTACCGGTCCCGGACCTTCAAAACCGTCGATGGCCTCACCCCTTACCGGGTCATAAACATAGACCGGTTTTTCGGAATCAGTGGCTTTAACCGTGCTCTCGATGGAACCATCGATATCACAGGTGATATCACCAATCACCTGGAGCCGGGGTCGGCTGCTAGCCCCGTAAAGCTGCTGTAAGAATTTCCTGGTGACAAACCGGGGATACTTCGGGGTCCAGAAGATGCCGTTGATCAGGAGGCTAAGGTAAGGCAGGTATTCCTCGACCACCGGATAGTATTTTTCCGGGTGCTGGTAATAATCCTGGAGGTCAAAGGGCTGGGTTCCCCTGGGCCTGACCATGTCTTCTTCCTTAAAAACCACTTTGTACACCCGGTGCGGGGAAAAATAGCCGCGCTCGACCGTGTCAACCAGTTCGGACGGCTTGATTTCTACAGCCGGCAGCAGGTCGAAGATTTCCTGAGCCCCCTGGGACACATGGCCGTAGCCGAAAAAGCCGCAGACGAAGGGACTGATTTCCGGCGGCAGGCCCCTGTCCACGATTTCCTGGCCAGCAGCTTTTACTTCTTCTTTGATTTCGGTCAGGCTGGCGTAGTGCACTGCCTGCTTCAGCCTCAGGAATGGCGTTTCCAGGCCGAGGGTTTTAAGTCTCTGCCCGTAGGCCCAGAGAGAATCGAGCATACCGGCATGCCCGGCATAGTTACCAAAAAACAGGACCCGCCGGCCCTGGTCATCAGTCATTTTTTCATAATCAATGAGGGTGCAGCCCAGCTCCATAATTCTCCTGAGCATGGGCATATTGTGAGGCTGCCCCTTTATGGTGTGGGAGAAGAAAACATAGACCTTGCCCGGTTCAAACAGGGTCAGCGGGATTTCCTTGATGGCCAGGACCACCCGGCTGGGACAGAGGTCTTCCTGGACCAGAGCTCCGGCCGCCCGGTACTCGGAATCGGGAAAGACTCTGATGTCGGAAGGCTGCACATAGAACTGAAGGGGATGATTTTCCTGCAACTCCCGGATATGGGAAGGAATAAGCGGAACTCTTCTTTCCCAGCGGTTAATGTCTTCTCGTCTGAGACCGATATTGATTTTCATTATGATTCCCTTTTTTGGTTATTAATTGAGTCAATATTATGTCATATTTTGAGAAATAAGGTCAAATAAATCCGTCTGTAAGAAAAGGCGGTCCGGTTCGAAAATCATGCTGCTATTGACGGCTGTAGCCGCTTTGGACATAATAGTCGGGATGATTCGATTTTTTAATACTCTGTCCGGTTCCCTGGAAGAATTCCGGCCGCTCCGGGAAGGCGAAGTTCGCCTCTATACCTGCGGCCCGACCGTTTACGACTATCCCCATATCGGCAATTACCGGGCTTACCTCTTTGAGGACCTGCTGAAAAGATTCCTGATTTTTTACGGTTACAAAGTCATCCACGTGATGAACCTGACCGACGTTGACGACAAGACCATCAAAGGAGCCAGGCGTCTGGGGATTTCTCTCCAGGAATACACGGCCAAGTACATCGAGGCCTTTTTTGAGGATAGCCAGGTACTGCGGCTGCTGCCAGCCGATATCTATCCCCGGGCCACCGAGCACATCCCCGACATGGTCAGAATGGTCAAAGGCTTGCTGGAAAAAGGTTTTGCCTATTACAAGGACGGTTCGGTTTATTTCAGCATCGAGAAATTCCCGGCTTACGGGCGCCTGGCCAAGATTAACCTGGAAGAGTTGAAGGCCGGGGCCAGGGTGGACAGCGACGAATACGAGAAAGAAAGTGCGCACGACTTTGCCCTGTGGAAAAAGGCCAAGGAAGGAGAGCCCTTCTGGGAAACCGATCTGGGTCCGGGCCGGCCTGGATGGCATATCGAATGTTCGGCTATGAGCACTCGCTATCTGGGCCCGACCATTGATATCCACTGCGGCGGCATTGACAACATCTTCCCCCATCACGAAAACGAGATCGCCCAGTCCGAGGCTTTTTACGGCCAGAAATTCGTCAACTACTGGCTCCACTGCCACCACCTGGTGGTAGACGGAGAAAAGATGTCCAAGTCCAGGGGGAACTTCTACACTCTGCGCGACCTGCTGGGGCGGGGAATCGACCCCATCGACCTGAGGTTTTTCCTGCTCTCCACCCACTACCGCAAGATGCTGAATTTCACCTTTGCTAACCTGGAGCAGGCCCGGGCCTCCAGACAGAGAATCCTGGATTTCGTTTACGAGCTTGAACACCGGACTTTTGCTGCCGGCTCTGACCCCGATGTCCGGCGGCTGGCGGACAGGACTTCAGCCGAATTTAGGGACAGCCTGGCCGATGACCTGAACATTTCCGGCGGCCTGGCCGCCCTGTTTGAATTCATCCGGGAAGTAAATTCCCGCCTATCAAGGGATTTAATCAAGCAGGAAGATGCCATCCTGGTGCTGCAGACAGTGTCTGACCTCGACCGGGTGCTGGCCATCCTGCCAGAAAGAAAAGAAGAAGCCCTGCCAGCCGAAATCCTGGAAAAAATCGAGTTGCGCCAGAAAGCCCGGAAAGAGAAAAATTTTGCCCTGGCCGACGCTATCCGCGAGGAACTGCGGCAGCTGGGCCTGATCCTGGAAGATACCAAAGAAGGCGTCAGGTGGAAAAGGATAAAATAGACTCGCTCCGCTTTGGCCGCTGGGGCGAGGCAATAGCTGCGGAATACCTCAAGAGCAAGGGTTACCTGATTATTGCCAGCCACTTCCAGTTCCATCACACTGAAATTGACCTCATTGCCCGCGACGGGGATTACCTGGTCTTTATTGAAGTCAAGACCAGGAGTTCCGACGACTTCGGCTCTCCGGAAGAAGCCATCACCGAACGCAAAAAGGCCCACCTGCGGCGGGCGGCCGAGGGTTATCTTTATCTTAATAACCTGGGTCAGGTTGACTGCCGCTTTGACGTCATCAGTCTGAGCTTTGATGACCGGGGCCGGGCCGAAATTGAACATCTGGTAAATGCCTTTGAATAATTTATGCAGGAGTTAAATTATGAATAGATTCGTTCATTTTTTATGTCTGCTGGTAGTTGGTTTACTGCTCTTTAGCCCGGCTGGAGCCAGGGCCCAGGTGATTCCGGCCCCGGAGGATATCCTGGGGTTCAAGGTTGGAGCCGATTACCATCTCATTACCTATGACCAGGCCATCGATTACCTGAAAAAGGTGGCCTCGGTTTCTGACCGGATAAGACTCAAGGAAATCGGCCAGACCACCCTGGGCCTGCCCATGTACTGTGCCATCATCTCTTCGGCCGACAACCTGGCCAGCCTGGAAAAATACCAGGAAATCATAAAAAAGCTGTCTCTGGCCAGGGGGCTCAGCCCGGAAGAAGCTCTGCGGCTGTCAGCCCAGGGCAAGGCCGTGGTTTATATCGACGGCGGGCTGCATGCCTCCGAATGTGCCCCGGCCCAGCACCTGGTGCAGCTGGCTTACGACCTGGTTTCGGGCCGGGATGAAAAGACCCTGAGGATACTCGACCAAGTCATCTGCCTGCTGGTTTTTGCCAACCCGGACGGGATGAACCTGCTGGCTGATTGGTACCACAAGAATGTCGGCACACCGTTTGAAGTCTCTCCCCTGCCCTATCTTTATCATTATTATGCCGGGCATGATAACAACCGCGATTCCTACCTGGCCAACCTCAAGGAAACT
>DMVN01000222.1 GCA_003476685.1 Acidobacteriota bacterium
CAAAAAACGGTTTCAGGAATAGAGAGGCCAAGTGGATGGAGTCGAGACCGACTTTGAAAAATTGATCCAGCTCCAGGAGCTGGACAATGCCCTCAGGCAGATTACCGCCGAACTATCCGACATCCCCCGCCTTATCGAGCAAGTTGAAAGCAAGATTAAAGCAGATTCCGACCTAGTGGCCAGGTCTAAAGAACGCCTGGCCCAGAACCAGAAAAAGAGACGGGACCTGGAGTCCGAGGTTAAAGACCTCAAAGCCCAGGTGACCAAGTATAAACGCCAGCTTAACGAAGTCAAAACCAACAAAGAATATACTTCCCTCCTCAAGGAAATCCAGGAAACTCAGGATAAGATCGACCGGCTGGAAGAGAAGATAATTGAAGAGCTGCTGGTAGCCGACGAAATTGAAGAGGAAATCAGGACCGCCAGCCTGAAGCAGAAGAATGAAGAGGAGCACCTGAAACAGGAAATCAGCGCTCTCAACCAGAGAAAACAGTCCCTGGAAGCCGAAAAAAGCCAGTTATTGAAAAAGAAAGAAGAGCTGGTGCCAGGAATTCCCAAACCCCAGCTCCAGCTTTATCTGAGCATCGCCAGAAAACGGGGCGGGATAGCCCTGTCCCGAGTTATTGACGAGTTCTGCTCCATGTGCCAGTTAAGGATCAGACCTCAGATGCTCAACGAAATCCGGGATCGCAGCAAAATCCACCTGTGCGAGAGCTGCGGCCGTATCCTCTATTTCGATCACTCCGAAGAGTCCAGAGAAGAAGCCGAAGAATCTTCACGGTAAAGATTGTCTATAAGCTCCCGGTAGCGATTTTCAATAGCTGCCCGCCTGACTTTCAGGGTAGGCGTTATTTCACCCTTTTCAATCTCCAGTTCCCGGTCGAGCAAGGCCACTTTCTTGATTTTTTCGTAGGAAGCCAGGCCGGCTGTGGCCCGGTCAATTTCTCCCTGGATGAAAGCCACTATTTCGGGGTTGGTGATCAGCTCCTGACGGCTGGCAAACTGGAGACCACGGCTCCTGGCCAGTTCTTCCAGCTTTTCAAAACTGGGCACCACCAGGGCGGAGATGAAGCGTCTCTTGTCCCCGATGACCACCACCGTGCTGATGTAGGGAGAGGTCTTGAGCAGGTTTTCTATCGGCTGGGGAGCCACGTTCTTGCCGCCCGAAGTGACTATCAGGTCCTTTTTCCTGTCAGTAATAACCAGGAAACCATCTTGGTCCAGGTGGCCGATATCACCCGTATGAAACCAGCCGCCTTCAAAGGCTTCCCTGGTTTCGTTCTCTCTCTTGTAATACCCTTTCATGACGTTGGGCCCCAGGGCCAGGATTTCACCGTCGGGGGCAATCTTGATTTCAACCTCCGGGATGGGTTTCCCCACCGTGCCGAACTTGATGGCCCCAGGCCGGTTGACAGTTAGAACCGGGGCAGTTTCAGTCAGACCGTAGCCTTCATAAATCACCAGGCCCAGGGCATAGAAAAATTCGGCAATATCTTTAGATAGCGGGGCCCCGCCGGAGATGAAAAACCTGACCCGTCCTCCGGTTCTCTCGATAATCTTACTGAAAACCAGCTTATGGGCAATTTTCCTTTTTAATCTCAACAGCGGCGGAATCTTTTCCCCGGCCAGGTCTTTCTGGGCATACTTCTTGCCGACCCGGTAGGCCCAGAAGAATATCTTTCTCTTGAGGGCGGAACTGGTCAGGACGTTGTCCATGACCCGGGCATAAATCTTTTCAAACACCCGGGGCACGCTAACCATGATGTTAGGCCGGACTTCCAGCAGGTTCTGGGCTACAGTATCTATGCTCTCGGCAAAACCGATGGTCGTCCCGGCATAAATGTAGGCAAACATGACCATCCTTTCCAGAACATGGGACAGGGGCAAAAACGATAGGACCGTATCTCTGGAAGTGATATCAAAAAGGGCCACGCAGGTCTTGACGTTGGTGATGAAATTGTGATGGGTCAGGATAACACCCTTGGGATAGCCAGTGGTGCCAGAAGTGTAGATCAGGGAAGCTTCATCTTCTGGCTTGATGGTCTGGGCCAGCTTGGAAAACAACTCCGGGTTCTCCGCTTCTTTCTGCCGGCCGATTTCCAGCAGCCGGGCCAGGTTGATGAAGCCCGGGACTTCTTCCTCCTCGAAGGTAACAAAATGCTTGACCTTGACCAGGTTATTCCTGACAGCTTCCACCTTGGCTCTTTGCTCGGCGTTAGACACCACCACCACCGAGGCGTCAGAATCCTGGATGATGTATTCAGCCTGGGTGGCAGTCAGCGAGGTATAGATGGGAACGGTCAGGCCGCCCTGGCAGATGGTGGCGAAATCGGTCATCACCCATTCCGGGCGGTTTTCAGACAGGATTATCAACTTGTCACCCTTCCTGAAACCGAGGTGGTTCAGGGCCAGGGCCAGGTGGATGACTCTTTTTTCGAACTCAGCGGTGGAAATCGGCACATACTTTCCTTCTTTCTTGTAGAGCATCAGGTCCGGCTTCTGGAAAGTTTTGACCGTGTTCATAAAAAGCTGGGCCAGAGTCTCAATCATAGACTACCTCCTTCTTGGGATGCAGAGAGATTTTAAGAAATTGCGGTTCTGAAATCAAACAATTTTTGGCAAAGGAGCCGGGTCAGTCTTCCCGGACCTTGGCTATGGAGCAAACCCGGTCCTTATCCTCAAGCTGGATTAGCCGGACGCCCTGGGTAGCCCGGCTCAGGGGCCGGATGTCGGTCGTCCGGATCCTGATAACCTTGCCGCTGATGGTTATTATCAGCAGGTCATCCTCGTTCACCCCGACCATGGCCAGGGCTGGACCGATCTTATCTGTTATCTTCAGGTTAATAACTCCCTGCCCGCCGCGGTTATGGACGGGATAATCTTCGACCGGGGTTTTCTTGCCGTAGCCCCGTTCGGAGGCCGTAAAGATATATTTGTCTTCCGGACCGACTACGATCATGCTGATGACCCGGTCTTTGGGCTTGAGAGTGATGGCCTTGACTCCGGCTGCCTGGCGGCCCATCGGCCTGACCAGCTTTTCCTTGAACCGGATGGCCTTGCCCAGGCGGGTGCCGATGATGATGTCGTTCTTGCCGCTGGTCAGGGCCGCAGTGAACAACTGGCTCTTGGGCCTCAGGCTCATGGCGATAATCCCGCCCCGGCGGACATTTTTGAACTCACTGAGCCTGGTTTTCTTGATCAGGCCGTTATCGCTCATGATGACCACAAACTGGTCATCGCGGAATTCTTTAACGGCCAGGATGGACTGCACCTTTTCTTCGGGCTGCATTTCCAGCAGGTTGACGATGGCTTTGCCCCGGCCCGAGGGACCGACATCGGGTACATCCAGGGCTCTCAGCCAGTACATCCGGCCCTTGTTGGTGAAGACCAGCAGGTAGGAATGGGTGGAGCCGACAAACAGGTTCTCCACCACGTCCTCGGCCTTCATCTCGATTCCCTTTCGTCCCTTGCCGCCCCGGCTCTGGTAGCGGTAGGCGCTGAGGGAAGTTCTCTTGATGTAACCGGACTGGGTATAGACAATGGCCACGTCCTCTTCCTTGATCAGGTCTTCGGCCTTGATTTCGGTAATCACCTCGTCCCGGATTTCAGTGCGTCTTTCATCCTGGTACTGTTCCTTGAGTTGCTTGAGTTCATCTTTGATTATCTGCAGAACCATCTCCGGGTTCTTTAGGATCAGCTTAAGCTTTTTGATCAGGGCCAGCAGTTCCTTGTGTTCCTGGACGATTTTTTGTCTTTCCAGGCCAGTTAAGCGCTGCAATTGCATTTCCAGGATGGCCTGGGCCTGGATGGCCGTCAGCTTGAACTTGGTCATCAAACCGTTCTTGGCTTCTTCCACCGTTTTGGAGGCCCGGATCAGGCTGATGACCGCATCCAGGTAATCCAGGGCGATGAGCAGGCCCTCCAGGATATGAGCCCGGTGTTCGGCCTTTTTCAGGTCATGCTTGGTACGCCTGATGATGACATCCCGGCGGTGGGCGATAAAGTAGTTCATCATCTCCAGCAGGTTCAGGAGCTTGGGCTGCTTGTCAACTATGGCCAGCATGATGATGCCGAAAGAAGTCTGAAGGGCGGTGTGCTTGTACAGGTTGTTGAGGATGATTTCCGGCAGCTCCCCCCTTTTCACCTCAATCACCACCCGGATGCCTTCCCGGTCCGATTCGTCCCGGATGTCGGCAATGCCTTCAATCTTCTTGTTGTTGACCAGGTCGGCGATATTTTCCAGCAACCGGGCTTTGTTCACCCCGTAGGGAATCTCAGTGATGACGATCCGGTCCCGGTCCCCTTTATCGGCCCGCTCGATGGTGGTCTTGGCCCGCAGGTGAATCACGCCTTTCCCTTCCTGGTAGGCCTGGCGGATATTCTGCCGGTTGAAAACGTAACCGCCGGTGGGGAAATCCGGCCCGGGAATAAATTTCATGATGTCGTCGAGGCTGGCTTTAGGATGGTCGATGAGATAGACCAGGCCATCGCAGACCTCAGCCAGGTTATGGGGCGGAATGTTGGTGGCCATGCCCACGGCAATCCCGGAAGCTCCGTTGACCAGCAGGTTGGGAAACTTGGCCGGCAGGACTTCGGGCATCAACAGGCTTTCATCGTAGTTGGGAACGAAATTAACCGTGTCTTTTTCAATGTCGGCCAGCAGTTCCTCGGCCAGCCTGGTCATCCTGACTTCGGTATAACGCATGGCCGCCGGGGGGTCACCGTCGATGGAACCGAAGTTGCCCTGCCCGTCAACCAGCGGGTAGCGCATGCTGAAATCCTGGGCCATCCTGACCAGGGCATCATAAACAGCTACGTCACCATGGGGATGGTACTTACCGATAACATCACCGACAATCCTGGCTGACTTCTTGTAGGGTTTGTTATGGGTGGTGCCGGTCTCCCACATGGCGTAGAGGACGCGCCGGTGGACCGGCTTCAAACCGTCCTTGATGTCTGGAATGGCCCGGCCGATGATGACGCNNNTGAGCTATGGGGGCCAACTGTTCGGGAGAGGCCGCAGCCTTGGTCTCGGATTTTTTGTCCTCTGGATTACCGGTCCCGGGGTTTGTCCGGCTGGCTTTTTCTTCCGGCTTTTCCTTCTGACTCTGACTTTTTGCTGGTTTATCCTTTTTCCCGGCCATCAGTCTAACCTTTCTCTCGAATCTTACTGACCGCCTCAGATATCAAGATTCTGGGCCAGCAGGGCGTTTTCTTCGATGAACTCCCGCCGCTGCTCGACTTCCTCGCCCATCAGCACCGAGAAAACCTTGTCGGCTTCGACCGCATNNTCATGGTCGTTTCCCACAGCTGCTCTGGAGTCATCTCGCCCAGCCCCTTGTATCTCTGGATGGTGACACCTTTCTTGCCCTTTTCAAACAGGTATTCCAGCAGCTTGTTATCGTTTTCAATGGTGACCGATTCGGTGGTGTTCAGCACCTGGTAGGGCGGCTGGAAATCTTCCAGTTCCTTGATAATCTTAAAGAGATTCTTATATTCGATGGAGTTGACCAGGTCCAGGTTGACCCGGGTCCGGCTGGCAAAGCCGTTAACCTGGAAACTGGCTATTATTTCATAGGCTTCGTACTCTTCATCGTGCACCAGGTCGGTCTGGAAGCCGAGCCCGGTGATCAGAGTCTGCAGCCTCTTCATGTTCTTCTTGTCCTGGAGGAATTCCAGGTCAGTGACGTTTTCCCTTATCAACAGCTCGATCAGGCTAAAGGGCGTGTTTTTCCTTTCCAGGTAATTTATGTAATTTTTTTTCTGGATGACTTTCAGGATGAACTTGCGCAGCTTCTCGCCCTCGATCAGCTCCTTCTGGTTCTTGACCTTAATCTTGAACTCCTCGGAAATTTTCTTGACTATCCACTTCTCGTAATCNNCGCTCTTCTTTGAGGTACTGAACTTCCCGACCCCGGGAAATCTTGTAGAGCGGAGGCTGGGCAATGTAGAGATGACCGTTTTCAATCAAGGGTTTCATCTGCCGGTAGAAAAAGGTCATGAGCAGGGTCCGGATGTGAGAGCCGTCCACGTCAGCATCGGTCATG
>DMVN01000230.1:0-2569 GCA_003476685.1 Acidobacteriota bacterium
AGTATTCGGGCCAGGGGGTGGATCTGGCCATTCTTCAACCCCTGGGGGTAGCCCGAACCGTCGAGACGCTCATGGTGCTGGTAAATAATTTCGGCAACCGGCCAGGGAAACTCGATGGTCTTGATGATTTCGTAGCCAACCCGGGGGTGGTCTTTGATCAGGCTAAACTCGTGCTCGTTGAGCCGGCCGGGCTTGTTCAGGATTTCGGCCGGAACCGAGATTTTTCCCAGGTCGTGGACCAGGGCAGCCAGCCTGATTTCATCTGTCTGTTCGCCCGGGAGTGAAAGCCTGGTGGCTATCGACCGGGCCAGGTCGGACACCCGCCGCTGGTGGCCGGCCGTATAGGGGTCTCTGGATTCAACCGTCAGGGAGATGGCCTGGATGGTGGCCGACATGGTCTTCCTCAATTTCTCCAGGGTCTGGGTTAGCTGGTCTTCGGCCTTTTTCCGGTTGGTTATATCACGGAGGATGGTCAGGGTCTGGTCTGGGTTTTCTTTGAGCTGGGAGGTGCTGGCCTCCACGTACCTGAGCTCGCCCCGGCGGGTTATCAGGCGGAATTCAACCAGGCTGGAATCTGAGGGCAGGTTGGGCCTGGCCAATGGGGTTTTCCTGGCTGAAAACAGATGGCGGTCGTCTGGATGGACCAGCTTCAGGAAGTTAAAGGAGTTGGACAGGATTTCTTTTTCGCTGTAGCCGGTGAGAGCTTCGAAGGCCGGGTTGATGAATTCGAAACCCCGGGAAGATACGACGTAGATACTTTCTCTGGTGTTGTCGATTATGGCTTTGATTATTTCCTGGCTGTTATTCTTGATGTCGTCAGCAGTCATAGTACAGGCACTCTCCCGCTTCCAACTCATTAGTCGGCCTGACCAGGAAAAAATTGAAAAATTCAACCTCCCGCTTGAAAAAATTATCTCCCTGGGCTATTTTTTATGGACGCCACGACTAACAGGATGATGCAGAAGGGTTGTTGAAAGCGGAAAGCAGAGATTGTTCAGGAATAGCCCTTTTGCGCCCCTTTTGGGGTGAGACAAAAAATGTTAATTTCACCCCCCGAATAGTCGGGGCTGAGGATTGACCGGGTAGAACAACAAGCAGAAACTTGGTGCGTCGATGAAAAAGGGCAAAATTTCTTTTGACAAATTTTGTCTTTGGTGGTAGAAAGGTTTAAAACATGGCATCCAAACTTGGCGACATCCTTCTCAGGGAGAAAATCATCGATTCTGACCAGTTAAAACAGGCCCTGGATTACCACAAGAAGAATAACCTCCCCATCAGTTCAGCCCTGGTGGCCCTGGGCTTTGTGACCGAAGAGGAGATAGCCCAGGCCCTGAGCCGGCAGCTCGGCTACCCCTACATCGACCTGGACCAGTTTGAGGTCTTCCCCGAAGTCATCAGCCTGATCCCGGCCGACGTGGCCAAGAAATACATGGTCATGCCCATCCACAAGATTAAATCCTTCCTGACCCTGGCCATGGTCGACCCGACCGACCTGGAAGTGATTGAGGACATCAGGTTCAGGACTTCGCTCAGCATTCAGCCGGTCATCTCGACCGAAACCGGTGTTATGAACGCCATAAACAAGTATTACGGGGTCAGTGATGCCCTCAAGGTCAAGAAACTGATTGAGGACATAGAGCTGGCCGATGAGGGCCGGGTCAATGTGATTGACGAAAAAGAGCTGAGCGAGGACTATGATATCACCGAGCTGGAGCAGGCCAGCAACGAGGCCCCCATCATCACCCTGGTCAACCAGACCTTTATCGATGCCATCAAAAAGGGGGCCAGCGACGTTCATTTTGAGCCCTACGAGCAGCAATTCCGCATTCGCTACCGCATAGACGGCGACCTCTATCAAATTGCCGACCTGCCGATGAAATTCAAGAACCCGGTCCTGTCGAGAGTTAAGATTCTGGCCAACATGGACATCGCCGAAAAGCGGCTGCCCCAGGACGGCCGGATCAAGATGCGCATCAAGCTGGAAAACGGCAAGAAAAAAGAAGTAGACATGCGCGTCAGCTCCCTGCCGACCATGTTTGGCGAGAAGATCGTGGCCCGTATCCTGGATAAGGAAATGCTGCGCCTGGACCTGACCCAGCTGGGTTTTGAGCCGGAATCACTGGAGATTTTCCAGGAGGCCATCCATCGCCCGTGGGGGATTATCCTGGTCACCGGGCCGACCGGAAGCGGCAAGACCAACACCCTTTACTCGGCCATCTCCACCCTAAACACCCCCGATGTCAACATTATGACGGCCGAAGACCCGGTGGAATTCTACATCCCGGGAATTAACCAGGTGCAAATTAAGGAAGAAATCGGTCTGACCTTCGCCAACGCTCTGAGGTCGTTCCTCCGCCAGGACCCGGACATCATGCTGGTCGGAGAAATCCGTGACTACGACACCATTGACGTAGCCATTAAGGCCGCTCTGACCGGTCACCTGGTCTTCTCCACCGTTCATACCAACGACGCTCCCAGCACCGTCAGCCGCTTGATTAACATGAATGTCGAGCCCTTCCTGATAGCCGACTCGGTTATCCTGATCGTGGCTCAGAGACTGGTTCGCCGC
>DMVN01000230.1:2582-4432 GCA_003476685.1 Acidobacteriota bacterium
GACGACCTCCATATTTTTAAGGCCAGGGGCTGCGAGGCCTGCAACAATACCGGGTATAAAGGTCGAACCGCTTTGTTTGAAGTTATGAAGATAACCGACGAAATAAAAGAGATGATCCTCAACCGGGCCACCACCAGGGAAATCAAGCGCCGGGCGATTGAGAACGGCATGATTACCCTGAGAAGGAGCGGCCTGATCAAGATCAAGAACGGAATCACCTCGGTTGAGGAAGTTCTCAGAGAAACCGTCAGGGATTGGGATTAGGAGGCATAAATGGCAAAACCAATCTATGAACTGTTGAAAATTGCGGTGGAAGAAGATGCCAGCGACCTGCATATTACCGCTTACGTTCCGCCGCGGATCAGGGTCCACGGCCGGTTGAAGAATATAGACCACCCCCCGCTTCAGCCAGGCGAAACCCAGGACCTTATCTACAGCATCCTCAACGACAAGCAGAAGAAAATCTTCGAAGAAAAGATGGAACTTGACCTGTCGTTCGGAATCAAGGAGCTGGGCCGGTTTCGGGTCAACGTCTTCAAGCAGAAAGGTTCGGTGGCCGCGGCTTTCCGGCGGTTTTTGCCGACCATGTGGAGCTTTGCTCAGTTGGGCATTCCGCAGAGGGTGGCCCAGCTGTGCTACCTGCCGCGGGGTCTGATCCTGGTGACCGGGCCGACCGGCTGCGGCAAGTCAACCACCCTGGCCTGCATGCTGGACCATATCAACCACGAAAGGGATGTCCACATCGTCACGGTTGAAGACCCTATTGAATATTACTTCACCCCGAAGCGGGCCATCATCAACCAGAGGGAGTTGTTCACCGACACCCTGTCCTATGCCAATGCCCTGAGGTCGGTTCTGCGGGAAGACCCGGATGTGGTCCTGGTCGGCGAGATGAGGGACCTGGAGACAGTGGAAGCCACCATGCGGGTGGCTGAAACCGGGCATTTGACCTTTTCCACCCTGCATACCAATTCGGCTTGCGAATCCATTTCCAGAATTATCGACATCTTCCCCAGCCAGTACCAGGCCCAGGTCCGGGTGACTCTGTCCATGATCCTGGAAGCGGTGCTGACTCAGGCCCTGCTGCCCCGGGCTGACGGCAAGGGGCGGGTGCTGGCCATGGAAATTTTAATTCCCAACCCGGCCATCAGGAACCTGATCCGGGAAAATAAGATTCACCAGATTTACTCGGCCATGCAGATGGGCCAGGAAAAGTTCGGCATGCAGACCATGAACCAGAGCCTGGCCAGCTTGTATTTCAGGCGGCTGATTACCCTGGATACGGCCATGGCCGTTACCTCCAACCAGGAAGAGCTCATAGACATCATCCAGAGGCATGAAGGCACCATGGTCAAAAAAGGAACGTCCGGTTCTTACACCGGGAAATAGAATAGATATGATTATGAGAATTAAATAAGGAGAAGGGCGATGCCAGTTTATGTCTGGACGGGAAAAAATCGTTACGGCGATGTGGTCGGCGGGGAAAGGGTGGCTGAATCCATAGACGAACTGACCAGAGCGCTGCAGAGAGACCAGATAGCGGTCATCAGCATCAAACCGAAGAGAGCCCTGCCCTCTATTCCATTCTTGAGGAGGGAAAAGGTTAAGCTGAAAGAACTGGCCTTTTTCAGCCGGCAGCTGTCGGTTTTAATCGATGCCGAATTACCGCTGATCCAGAGCCTGGGTTTGCTGGCCGAGCAGCAGAAGAATAAATATTTCAGCCGGGTCATAACCGAAGTCAAGGAAGACGTGGAAGCCGGTTCTGCCCTGCACCAGGCCCTGAGAAAGCATCCCAAAGTTTTTGACGACCTGTACTGTAACCTGGTGGCTTCGGGCGAGCAGAGCGGTTC
>DMVN01000230.1:4464-5032 GCA_003476685.1 Acidobacteriota bacterium
GCCATCATCACTTTTGCCATCCTGGTGGCCATTTTCATGCTGTGGAAGGTTATCCCGGTTTTCGGCAGCATCTACCAGGAGCTGGGAGCCCAGTTGCCGAGCCTGACGGCTTTTGTGCTGGCTTTGAGCCGGTTCGTCCAGAGATTCATCATCTTCATTTTCCTGGGCCTGGTCGGCCTGGTGGTCGGCTTCAGGTACTGGAGAAAGACCCCGCCCGGACGGGAATCTGTCGACCGGGCAATGTTGAAATTCCCGGTCATGGGTAACCTGATGAGAAAAATTTCGCTGTCCCGCTTTACCCGCACTCTGAGCACCCTGATCTCTGGCGGTGTGCCCATGCTGGAAAGCTTGAAGATTGCCTCAACCACCACCGGCAACGTGATCATAGAGAGGCAGATATTACAGGCCAGGCAGATGGTTTCCGAAGGCAAGAGCCTGAACGACGCCCTGAAGGAAGCCGGGCAGGGCCAGTTCCCGCCGATGATGATCCAGATGGTCAACGTGGGCGAATCAACCGGTACCCTGGACGAAATGCTGGGCAAGCTGGCCAATTTCTTTGATGATGAAG
>DMVN01000241.1 GCA_003476685.1 Acidobacteriota bacterium
GACCCCTTCAAGGATACTTCCGGTCCCAGCCTGAACATCCTGATTAAGTTGATGAGCATGGTTTCCATAGTCATGGCCGGTCTGACTGTGGCTTTTTCCCTGATTAAATAAATATATGAACAAACGTTCATATATAAGCTGAGCGGTAAGGAAAAAAACGGGTGGATTTCCGGCTCAAAAATTAGTAAATTAGGCTCTGGCTCGAAAGATGAACATCAGACGAGCCAGAGCCTTTTTTATTTCTGCCAGCCTGGAACAGGAGGTAGTCATGAGTTCTGGCCTGAGATCAAAGCCCGGGGTTGGGGCCTTTTTATTACCGGTAATAATGTTTATTTTGTTCCTATCCTTCCCTTGCTGTCGGGGAGAAAAGCCACTGTCCGAAATCACGGCTGAAGAGCTCCTGGCCCACATCCGGATTCTGTCCGATGATATTTATGAAGGCCGGGGTCTCGGCAGCCGGGGTATTGAGCTGGCCGCTGCCTATCAGGAAGATTTTTTCAGGCAGTTCGGTTTACAGCCCTTCTTCGGACAAAATTATCGCCAGGAATTCACCCTGGTTGGGGTCCAGCCGGACCTCAAAGCCAGCCTGGAGTTCATCCCTGGTCCGGGCCGCAGGTCGGTTGACATCCCGGCTCCGGTTCTGCTGGAAGATTTTGTCATCAAGAGCGAAAGGGAAGATTGTCCCCAGGAAGTTACGGCTGAGTTGGTCTATGGCGGTTACCTGATTCAGGCCCCGGAGCGCAACTGGGATGACCTCAAGGGTTTTGATGTCAGGGGAAAGGTGCTGCTGGTGGAAATCAATGAACCCGGGAATTATCCCGGCGGCATTTTTGACGGAGAAGATATGAATTACTACGGCCGGTGGATTTATAAATTCGAGAAAGCCACCGAACTGGGAGCGGCTGGAGTCCTGATTATTCATAACGATAAAGGGGCCACCTACGGCTGGAGTGTCGTCCGCAACTCCTGGGCCAAGGAATCTTTTTTCCTTCCTGAAAAGAAAAGAAGCCTTTATTTTCAGGGCTGGGTAAGCCAGGCCCTGGCTGAAAAAATTCTGGCCGCAGCCGGGCTTGACCGGAAAAAACTTCTAGCCGAGGCGGAAACACCCAACTTTAGACCGAAACCGCTGGGGCTTTCGGTCCGGGTCAGGCAGAAACCGGTTTTCCGGGAAGTGGCGGCAGCCAACGTCGTCGGCTGGCTCAAGAGCCTCAGGCCAGAAGCCCGGGATAAATATGTGATTATTTCGGCCCATTATGACCACCTGGGCCGGGACCCCAACCTCCAGGGCGACCAGGTCTACAACGGAGCGGTTGACAACTGTTCGGCCACCGCCTGCCTGCTGGCTCTGGCCGGTTATTATTCGCAGTTCAGGGGCGACCTGCCGGTCAACCTGGTCTTTGCCGCCGTGACTGCCGAAGAACAGAACCTGCTCGGCTCGGATTACCTGGCTGCTCATCTTCCTGTCCCCAATTCCTCGGTTCTGGCCAACCTCAATTTTGAGATGACCAATGTCTGGGGCGAAACCGAGGATGTCTATGGAATCGGAGCTCGCTTTTCCGACCTGGATGACCTCTGTCGCCAGGCAGCCGAAAAGCTCGGCTACCGCTATACGCCGGAGCGGGGTGGGAACTATGGCTTTTTCTTTCGCTCCGACCAGTTGAGTTTTGCCCGTCACGGTATTCCGGCGGTCTGGTTGCACGAGGGGGTGGTATCAAAGGGTGCTGACCCCGATAAAGTCTTGAGAAAGGCTGAGGAATACCAGAAATTCCATTACCATCAGGTTACGGATGAATACCAGGAAGATTGGGATATGAGCGGGGCCCTGCAGCTGCTGCGCTGGGCCCGGGAAATCATCGAGCTTCTGGGCCGGCAGGATAAGATCCCACAGTTCAAGCCCGATAGTGCCTTTCAAAGGCCTGGGGCTGACTGAGCCTTAAATTTAATCCGCTTATTGCAAAAGTTAGAGGTTGTGATAAAATCAATAACTGACCTGACCATGAACCTCAGAGAGACAACTTTCGGCGAATTCTTAAAGCCCTCCCAGATAATCTTCGAACTCAAGAGCCAGGATAAACTGGAAGCCATCGAGGAACTCCTGGACAGCCTGGTCAAACAAAAGCTGATCAATAATAAAGACCTGACCCTGACCCGGATTGTCGACCGGGAAAACTTGGAATCAACCGCGCTGGGACACGGGATTGCCGTGCCCCACGCCCGGGTGGACACCGAAAACCAGATCGCAGTGGCTGTCGGCCGCTCGCCCGTAGGTATTGATTTCCAGGCTCCGGACGGCCAGCCGGTCAACCTGATCATCCTGGTCATCTGGAACCCGACCATTCCCGGCCTTTTCAACCATCTGTTTGCCGGGCTGGCTCGTTTCCTGATCAAACCGGAAAACAGATACCGGATTCTGAACGCCCGGGATAAGAACGAACTTTATGCGGTTCTGTCAGAAATCCATTTTTCCTTCCCCCGAGAAGATAAGATTATCAACCGGGCCAGCCTGCTCAAGAAACTGCAGGACATTGAAATCAGGATGAGGCGGGCTCCCAAAGACAAGCTGGAAGAACTGCAGAAACACCGCAACCTGATCCGGGAAGACCTGGACCAGTCTTTGCTGGCCCGTTTTGATCTGCTGATGGAACGCTACGGTTATGCCGTGGCCGAAGTGGTGGATGGAGCTTGCCGTAGCTGCAACATGAGCGTTTCCACCCAGATGGCTTCGGCCATAGAGGAAAGCAACGATATATATGTCTGCGAAAACTGCGGCAAGTACCTGATTGCCCCCAGAAAAGAAAGGGTAACTAAAGAGAAAGCCGAAAAAGAAAAAACAGGGAAAGAAAAACCGGCTATAAAGGCTAAAGCTAAGAAAGCCGGGGAAACGGCCACCAGGAAAAAGCCCGCCAGAAAGTAACCTCATTCAATCTCGCCAATTTCATCCGCCGCTGGAATTCTAATCGAACGTTTTCTAGCTGGCCGAATTTTATTTATTACCGCCCAGAGTTTGGTTTTGCCCCTACCGTCGGCAGGCTGTCTGGCAGAAGCCGGCCTCAAGCCAGACCCAAACCGGGTAGCTCAGAGCCGGCCGCAAGCCATTGCTATCCGGCCGGGTGCCACGGGCAGGCCTGTCCTTTCTACCTTTCCAGACTTATGGCCGGCAGGCTGGCGGGCTGCAGCAGCCGGTAAACCGGAAGTTCGCTGAACCCACGCTGCCACTGGCCGGCCAGGTAGCGGTCAAAGAAGTTCCAGACCACCAGGCCGTCATCGCTTTCCGGCTCAAGCAGGCAAGCCGCCAGCATGCCCAGCGGCTGAGCTGTTCTGACCAGCAGCGTCCCGGCCGGGAAGTTTCTGGTCTCCTTCCGGTATTCACCTTTGATCTGGTTGAGACGATGACCCTGAAAGGGCCGCTCGGCGGCTTTCAGCTCCTTAGGCAGGAATACTTCGACTTCCAGACTAACCTCGGCCGTCAGGCTTTCAACCAGGAGACCATGGGCCAGAAGCCGGTCTTTTATCTCCGGGTCGGGCACCGTGACCAGGTAAGCCAAGGGATAGGAAACGGTTCTTTTGGGAAAATAATTAGCCAGGTAGGGAACGGTCACCGGCTTCTTTCTGTCCGTCGGTTTTAACTGGGGGAAGCCGCCGCCGGGTCTTTCGCTGACTTCCAGTTCATAAGCATTGATGGTAACCGGGCCGGGCAGGGGCTGGAGGTCGAACTCAACCGCGAACTTCTTGCCTTCGGGGAGCAATCCCAGCTGGACCGTTCGCCGGTCAGCCTCTTCTACCATCTTCTGAATCTCTGCCGTCCGGGTTGAAGCGTAATCCAGGATGGCTTTTAAAAAGTAGAAACAGCTCATCACCCGGGTTCTGTAGTCGGCATGGACATAATTCTCATCCAGGATGGAGATCCGGTTTCTGAGGCCGGTATAATTGGTGAAGTACCTTGGCTGCGGCTCAAAGGTTACCCAGCCCTTGGAAGGGTCGCGCCAGTCCCGGAACATGCCGTAGGGCACAGCCAGGGTGTTATATCTTTCTTTCAAGGTCTTGACAATGGCCGGCAGCAGGGTCTGACGCTGATAGTCCAGAAGCTCGGGGTCGCCGTTGGGGTTGAGGGGCCAGGAGTAAGTGATGGTTTCTTCATGGTAAGCACCGTCAGTGGTATGGCAATCAACAATCAACAACGGGTCCCAGCGGTTAAGGATATTCTTGACCACTGCCCTCATCTCGGGGCTTTCCAGCTTGACGGCGTCGCGGTTGAGGTCTAAGTTCAGGGCATTCTGGCGCACACCCACTCCCTGTTCCGGGCCCGGCTGCTGGCGCCGGTTTTCCGGGCTGATTCGCTCGTTGCCGTCAGCATTCAGGTTGGGGACAATCAGGATGACCAGGTTTTGCAGATAGGGATGGTTGGGATGAAGCAGGATTTCCCGGGCCAGCATCAACGAAGCTTCCTTGCCTTCCACTTCGCCGGCGTGAATGTTGGCCTGGATGTAGACAGCCGTCTTCTTGAGACTACGAGCAGCCTGGGGACTGGCCACGGGCGGATTGCTGATGACGAGCATCGGGATGAACCTTCCCTCGGCAGTATTTCCTATGTTTTCCACAACCAGGCGAGGACTTAATTTTTGCAGTTCCCTGATTAAGTCCAGGACCTCCTGGTAGCGGGAAGTGGCGGTGAAATTGCTTTTCTCGGCCACCGTGAGCAGATTCTCGGGAACAGGCTGAGGAGGAATCTCCGGGGCGGTCTGGTTTCTGGCCGGCTTGCTTTTTTGCTGACCGGGACTTTCAACCGAGAAGGCTGGCCGGGAGGCCAGCATTAAAAGGCTAAGAATGATAAATAACGATGCCTTCAGGGCAGTTTTTTTGAAAATCATGGGCTTCATCCTTTATCTTAATCTTGGATTTTAGCTTTTTTTTATACCTTGTTCTGTTGTTATTCGGTCCGAGGCCGGGCTCAGGGCTTTAAGACCAGCTTCTGTTATAAGAATCCAAGTTTAATCTTTTGCCCGCCACCGGTCAAATTAAATTTAGTCATCCTGGTGTCGGTAATCAGGGTGGTGCACCGGCAGACTGAATGAAATAAGTCCGGTCAGTCCCGACTTTTTCTGACTCTGAAGTTCATTGTTTTGATGGCAGCTATGGCCGTTGCTTCCAGTAAGCTCGACCTCCAGCCCCTTAAGGCCGGAGGACGGTCAGAAAATCCTGGCCCTCGGAAGCTTTTTTTATTTATTTGGCTATTGCCAGGTATCACCGGCCGGCCCGATGTTGTAAAATAAAAATCAAGAGGTTCTCACAATGGGAATGTTTCCGGTTAGACCCGAGAAAGAAAAAGACCTGCTGGAGCGGATGACCCGCCTTGGTATCAAGGAATCCGACCTGGAGGAAAAATTCATCCGTTCCCAGGGCAAGGGCGGGCAGAAGGTCAACAAATCGGCCACCTGCGTCTATCTCAAGCACCTGCCGACAGGAATTGAAGTCAAGTGCCAGAAGGAGCGGTCCCAGGCCATCAACCGCTTTCTGGCCAGGCGGATTCTGGTGGAAAAACTGGAAGCCCAAATCCAGGGCAAGGAAACTGAAGAACAGCAGCGAATTGAAAAGATCCGGCGCCAGAAAAGAAAAAGGTCAAAACGGTCCAAGGAAAAGATGCTGGCCGACAAGAAACGTCGTTCCCTGTTAAAGGAAATGAGAAAGGTCTTCCTCGGGACCGGGGATACCTGACGGGCGCAGCTGGCGGGCCGGCCCAGATTATTCTGAAGCCAGGCTGATTAAGGCCTGGAGAAGAAGGTTGGCGGCTTTTTCCAGGTCTTCCAGGTTAATAGCTTCCTCCGGGGTATGACTGATCCCGTCAACAGAAGGAATAAAAATCATGGCCACCGGGCAGATGGCCGCCAGAATCTGGGCGTCATGCCCGGCCCCGCTCGGAAGCAGCCGGTATTCATATCCCAGTTTCTGGCAGAGTCCTTTTAACAGGTCCAGCATTTCGGCCTTGATTATTACCGGCTCGGTTCTGTCAACCAGCTTCCGGTAGAAGACCAGGCCCCGGGTGGAAGCCACTTCGGCTGCCAGCCCCAGGACTTCTTCTTCCATGGCCTGGAGCGATGATGAGTCCTGGCTCCTCAGGTCGAGGGTAAAATCAGCTTCGCCCGGGATGATGGAAAAGGAACCGGGCTTCAGCAGCACCCGGCCGATAGTGATGGTGTTTCCGTAATATTTCCTGGCCACCAGCTGGGTGGCCCGCAGGGAAAAATCAGCCAGGGCGATAAAGGCATCCTGTCTGAGTTCGAGGGGCGTGGTCCCGGCATGGCCCGCTCGACCGACAAAGGTGGCCTGGTAATAACGTTTGCCAGCGATGGAAGACACCAGACCCAGGGGGACTCCTTCTTCCTCCAGCATCGGCCCCTGCTCGATGTGGATTTCCAGAAAAGCAGCCACTTCCGGTCTTTCCCCAGCTGCCCCGAGCACAGAATCGATGGATAGCCCGGCCTTCTGCAGGATTTCTTCCAGCGGATGGCCGAACTGGGTGCGGGAATTTTTTAGCTGGTCTATCAGGATTTGTCCGGTAAAGGCCCGGCTGCCCAGAAAATCGCCCACCAGGTTGCCCTCTTCATCAGTGAAAGAAACCACTTCCAGGGTTTTCTTGAGACGGATATTTTCTTCTTTTATTCGACGCAGGCCTTCCAGGGCGGCCAGCACCCCGACCGAACCGTCATAACGTCCGCCGTTTATAACCGTATCAAGATGGGAGCCAGCCATGACCACCTGCGGTTGCTCCCCGGGCAGACGTCCGAAGATATTACCGGCGCCATCCTGTTTGTACATCAGGCCGGCCTCTTCAATTTTTCTCCTGAGCCAGGTCCGGGCTTCGAGGTCCGGCAGGCTAAAAGATGGCCGCGATATTCCGCCCCGCTGGTCCTGGCCAATCTGGCCGAGTTCTTCCAGGTCTTTAACCAGACGGGAAAAATTAACTTTCAAATCGGTCATAGCCTTCCTTTGACTCCGGGTTTATTTCTGGATCAATGCCAGCATGTCCTGAACCGCCCGGTAAATTCCCACGATGGCGGCCCGGGCCACGATGGCAAAGCCGATACTCAGCTCGCTGATGTCCTCGATAGCCACGATCGGTTTTACGTTGTGGTAGTCCAGGCCGTGCCCGGCATGCACTTCCAGCCCCAGGCTGCGGGCAAAAGCCGCTGCCCGTTTAATCTGGGCCAGGTGCTTCTCTCTCTCCTTTTCTTTTTCAGCTTCGGCATATTTCCCGGTGTTGATTTCAACGAGGTCCACCCCGACCTCCCGGCAGGCAGCAATCTGCTTGTCATCCGGGTCGACAAAAATGCTGACCCTGATGCCGGCCTTTTTCAATTGCCCGATATAAGGCCCCAGGTGCTTCCGCTGGCTGATTACTTCCAGGCCGCCCTGGGTGGTGAGTTCCTCCGGGCTTTCCGGGACGAGCGATACCACATCCGGTTTAATCTTTCTGGCTATGACTGACATCTGGGGAGTGGCTGCCATTTCCAGGTTGAGTTTGGTCTTGATAACCTGGCGCAGCAGCCTCAAGTCCCTTTCCTGGATGTGGCGCCGGTCCCCCCGCAGATGACAGACAATGCCGCAGGCTCCAGCCTGTTCGGCCAGCAGCGCCGCCAGCAGCGGCTCGGGTTCCCGGGCCTGCCTGGCCTGCCTGATGGTGGCGATATGATCGATATTTACTGCCAGTCGCATTATGGCCTCCCTTGATAAGTTTATTAATTTATTAATCCAGGCTATTAGCTTACTAAAATTTCCCGAAGCACCCAAGCCCGGGCCTGAACTTAATTTTATTTCAGGCCGCAGTGATTTTCTATGATCCTGGCGATTTTCCCGGCCAGGTCTTCAATCTGTTTCTGGTCCGGTCCTTCCAGCATTATCCGGGCCAGCATTTCGGTGCCGGAATAACGGACTTCAACCCGGCCGGACCGGCCCAGGCTGTCCTTGACCTCGGCCAGCGCTTGTTCGTAACCAGGTATTTCGGATAGGGGGACCTTCTCCCGGACCCGGACGTTGAGCAGAATCTGCGGGAATTCCCGGAAATCCTTGACCAGCTCGGACAGGGTCATCTCTTTTTCCAGCATGACCTCCAGCATTTTTAAGGAGGTCAGGAGGCCATCGCCGGCTACGGAGTGGTCGAGGAAAATGGTGTGGCCGGATTGTTCGCCACCCAGGTTATAATCGCTCCTCAGCATTTCATCCAGGACATATTTATCGCCAACTCTTGTCCGCAGCAGCTTGATGCCGTTTTCCTCCAGGATTTTTTCTAGACCCATGTTACTCATGATGGTGGCGACCACGGTATTTTTCTTCAGGGCTTTTTTATCCTTTAAGTGCCGGGCCTGGACATAAAGGGTATGGTCTCCGTTGAGGATGCGGCCCTTCTCATCAGACCAGATGGCCCGGTCGGCATCACCGTCAAAGGCCACTCCCAGGTCGGCTTTTTCGGTCCTGACTATTTCGGCCAGCCTTTCCGGATGAAGCGAACCGCAGTCCAGGTTGATGTTCTGACCGTCGGGCTGGCTGTTGATGGCCACCACCTCAAAACCCAGGCTGGAAAAAAGCTGGGGAGCCAGTTCAGAGCTGGCCCCGTTAGCGCAATCGACCACCAGTTTTAGCTTTTGGCAGCTTGGTCCCGCATAGACCTGCCGCAGGAAATCCAGGTAGTCTTGTTTCAGGTGGTCATTAACCAGTAGGACTGGTTCTCTGACCCCGCCTGACGGGAGAACCCCGGACATGATTTGTTTTTCCAGCTCTTCTTCCCAGTCTTCGGCAATCTTGGTTCCGCGGTGAGAAAAGATTTTGATGCCGTTATCAAGGTAGGGATTGTGTGAGGCCGAGATGACCACTCCGGCGCTGAAATCGTGGCTCCTGACCAGGTAGGAAATGCCCGGCGTAGTTATAACGCCGGCGGAGATGGCTTCGCCACCGCCCCGGGCAAAACCGGCCATCAGGCATTCTTCCAGCCAGCGGCCCGATCGGCGGGTATCCCGCCCGCTGACAATCCTGGGCGGCAGTCCCTGGCGGCTCAGGAGTTCGGCCAGAGCCAGGCCCAGCAAAAATACCGATTTTTCGTCCAGGGGAAATTGGCCGGCCCGGGCCCTGAGCCCGTCGGTTCCAAAAAGTTGAGGCATGGCTTTTTTCTTTCCTTTTCCTTTATTTATAAGGCCGTCAGGCTGGGCTGAGGCACCGTTATCAACAAGCTTAATTGCGGCCCGATCCAGAAGACCTGGCCGACTGTTTTCCGCCGC
>DMVN01000065.1 GCA_003476685.1 Acidobacteriota bacterium
CGGATTAAGAGTCCGCTGCTCTACCTGTTGAGCTAACGGGCCAGAAATTCTTATTAAGTTTAATTTATACGGCCCGAGTTGTCAACTAACCAGCCAGGCTTTGTCACTGCCCGGGCATTATGAAAGAGCGGGAAAAACCTGGAAGCCGCCTGTCCGGAATTGGCCGAGAAACTTAAGCTCACAGCTACTGGAAAACAGCCGGTCTCCTGCCAGCAATCCACACTTGAGATGACGATGTCCACAGCTCGGGAAATTTTTTGCTGAATTTTTTCTTAACCTGAGTATAATTCTATAATTCAGGAGAATTAATCTCAGCGGAGGAAACATGAATACCAAGACCAGCCAACGCCTTTTAAGAACTTCTGCCCTGCTAATCGGGCTCTTTTTGCTCATCCAGCTCATGGGCCTTTACCCGGCCCTTTATTCTCAGGACCGGTTGAAAACCTACCCCAATTATGACCGTTATGAACAAATATCCAAGGAGATACGCGAGGCGGTCAAATCCGGAGCTCTTCGGGTTACCTGGAAAGAGGGGGGAGAAGCCCTGGAATTTGCCCGTGACGGAAAGCAGTGGCGATTCGACCTCAAGACCAGGAAGTTAACCGAAATCGGTAAAGCCGCCGAACAGCCACCTATGCCCTTTGGCCGGCGGGCGGGTTTCCCGGAGCGTGGGCGGCAATTCACCACGGCTGAATCTCCGGATAAGAAATTCAAGGCCGTTTATAAGAATCGCAATCTTTATCTGGAAGATCTCAACGCCAAAACCGAGGTGGCCATTACCAGCGACGGCTCTGACCAGAACCGGGTCAAGTACGGCACCGCTTCCTGGGTTTACGGCGAAGAGCTGGACCAGACCACGGCCATGTGGTGGTCGCCCGACAGCCAGAAGCTGGCTTTCTACCGCTTTGACGAGAAAAACGTCCCCGATTACTTCCTGCAACTCGACCAGACCAAGCTCTACAGCCGGATGGATGTCGAGCCCTACCCTAAAGCCGGGGAACCGAACCCGGTAGTTGACCTGCTGGTCTATGACCTGAAAAGCAAAACCCTCACCACCATTGACGTGCGGAACGGGCAGCCCTTTTCCGATGAGGTGGTTGGTCATTATGTCTATGGAATCAGCTGGACAAAAGACGGCCGGGAAATCTTATTCTTCCGGGCCAACCGCCGCCAGAATGTCACCGAGCTGGTGGCAGCCAACCCGGAAACAGGTCAAACCCGGGTCGTTTACCGTGAGGAATGGCCGGCTTCCTGGACCGAAAACTCCCCCCAGATGACCTGGCTTCAGGATGGGCGGCGCTTCATCCTGGTTTCTGAAAGAACCGGTTTCAGGAATCTGTATCTTTACGACCTGAGCGGCCAGTTGCTGGCCACCCTGACCCGCCACTCCTTTGACGTGGTCGGAGTGGCCGGGGTTGATGAAAAGGCTGGCTGGGTCTATTACACCGCCAGAAGCGGTGACAACCCGATGAAAGTGCAGCTGCACCGGGTAACCCTCAACGGGAAAAATGACCGCCGGCTGACCGACCCGGCTTTTAATCACAACGTTGACCTCTCGCCCAATTTCAAATACTTTGTCGACATAGCCCAGGCCCACGATATCGCTCCGACTGCCCGGCTCTACACTACCGGGGGGCAGCTCATACAGGAGCTGGCCAGGTCTGACCTGAGCCGGTTCGAAGCCCTCGGTCTCAAGAAAGCTGAGCTGTTCACCTTCAAGGCAGCCGACGGACAGACCGAACTTTACGGCCTGCTCCAGTTTCCATCAAACTTTGACCAGAATAAAAAATACCCGCTGCTGGTCAGCGTCTATGCCGGCCCGGCTACCAATGGGGCCCGCGAAACTTTCATCACCCCCAGTCCCCTGACCGAATTCGGCTTCCTCCTGGCTTCCTTCGATTCCCGGAGTGCCGCCGGCCGGGGCAAGAAATTCCTGGATGCCATCTACCAGAAGCTGGGGGTGGTGGAGATTGACGACCAGGCCGCCGGGGTCAAGGCCCTGAGCCAGAGGCCCTACGTGGACGGCAGCCGGGTGGGGATTTTCGGTACCTCTTACGGCGGCTACGCCTCTATTATGGCCATTCTCCGCCACCCCGAAACTTTCGCCGCCGCCTGTGCTTCCTCTCCGGTCACGGCCTGGGAGCACTATGACAGCATCTACACCGAACGCTACATGTGGATTCCCCAGGAAAACAAAGAGGGCTATAAGAACGGCAGCGCGCTGACCTATGTCAACAATCTGAAGGGGCGGCTGATGATTTATTACGGCACCGCCGACAATAACGTCCACCCCAACAATGCCATGCAACTCATCCAGGCCCTGCAGAAGGCCGGCAAGTCGTTCGAGGTTCAGGTCGGCCCGGACCTGGGTCATACCAGCGTCCGACTGGAACGGATGATGGAATTTTTTATCGAGAACCTGGTGCTTAACAGGTAAAATTGCTGCTGGCTTAAGTCAGGTTTTAAGGGAAATTCAGGGGAAATTCATGGCCAAAGGGGCCTTAGCCCGGGTTGATAATCACCCCTAAATTCACCCCTGGTGATTATTGCCACTGAGGCCGGGGCCAAATACTCTGTTTTCAGGAGGCAGAACCACAGCTATGTCCTGGTTTCATGGGCACCTGACCTATCACCGTATCCATGACAACAAAAATCAGGCTGCCAGCTCCGGTCTGCAGTCCCCCTTCCAGCCTGGAAACCGACTCTCCGCGTTGAATTTCCTTGCTTTTTTTTCCAGGGGTAGGGTAAAATTGACACAAAGTATGAACCGGCAGGGAATAATCAGATGAAAAAAAACGGGTTTACTCTTATTGAAATCATCGTGGTCCTGGGTATTATCGGTATCATCCTGGCAGCTTCCTACCCCAGCATTCTCAATGTTCTGGAAACCAGGGCCCTGGACAGCGCTGCCCGGGATCTGCTGACCACCATGGAGGCTGCCCGCTATACGGCCGTCAACGACAAAGTCCATTGCCGGGTACGCTTTTTCCAGGAAAATAACCAGTGGCGCTACCTGGTGGAGGTGGAAGAAGGCGGACTGACCGGAACGACCCCCACTTTTGCCTGGACCCCGGTGCCCAAGTTCATCAAGAAGACTCTGCCGCCCAAATTCAACCCGCAAATCCAGCTACCTTCGGGTAATGAACAGATCGTGTTTTCGCCTCTGGGGATGGTGGCCAACTACGATTTCAGCAATCCTCAGACTTTCAGGATAATCCTGCAGAGCCTGAAACTTAAGAACCTGGGTCAGGATGACCTGAGAATCCTGACGGTTTATGCCGGTGGTTCTATCGGCTACAAGAAAACCAAGAGCTGAGGACGGGGAGAAAACCATGAGCATTTTCCAGTCTTTGATAAAAAAAGCGGCCGAAAAGAAGATGCGAATCAGCTGTTCGGCGGGAAAGAAGGGCGGGTTTACGCTGATTGAGGTCATCATCAGCCTGGCCCTAGTGACCGTGGTCTTTGTCAGTCTGGCCCAGCTTTTCACTCTGAGTGTCATGCAGAACTTAAGGTCCAACGAGATGAGCAACGCCATCTTCCTGGCCCAGCAGCAGATTGATTATCTGAGAACCCTGACCATTGATGAGTTGGGGGCTTTTCCTTCAGTTAACATCGGAGAAAGCAACGATGAGCTGATTGACATCAACCAGGACGGAACGCTCGACTTCAGGCGGCTGACGGTGATAACCCCATCCCAGGTGGCCAACACCGCCGGCTTTGACGTCCTGGTGATGGTGTTCCCGATATTTGCCCGGGATGTGGCCAGGGATCAGCTTCTGGCCAACCCCGAAAAATACCGGGTCAGAGCTTATGTTCACACCATCATAACCAGGTAGGGAGAAGATGATGAAACACCAGGCCATAATAATTTTTCAGAATAAGACAGATAGAGAAAAGAACAGGAGACCAGCCGGCTTCACCATGATAGAAGTCCTGATTGCTTCCACCATCATGGTGATTGTCATCATCGGGGCCCTGACTCTCTACTCCCGCAGCAACCAGATTTCGGAAGACCAGCAGCCATACGCCGAGTT
>DMVN01000012.1 GCA_003476685.1 Acidobacteriota bacterium
GTCAAGATAGGTGTTTACGCCTACGCCCGGTTGTTCCTCTACACTTTCAAGATTCCGCCCGACTGGCAGCAGGCGATTATCATCCTGGCGGTACTCTCCAGCCTGGTAGCCGCCGGCGCGGCCACGGTGGAAAACGATTTTAAGAGAATCCTGGCTTACTCCACGGTCAGCCAGATTGGTTATATCTTCCTCGGTTTGAGTGTGGCCACACCCACGGCCATCTCCGGCGCCCTGCTTTTCATCCTGATGCACGGACTGGCCAAGGCCGGGCTGTTCCTGTGCGCCGGTATCGTGATTCACGCCACACACAAACGGGATATAAGAGAGATGGGCGGCCTGATCAAGACCATGCCCATCACGGCCATCTCCTTTCTTCTCTGTGCTTTTTCGGTCATCGGACTGCCGCCCCTGGGCGGTTTCTTCTCCAAGCTCCTGGTAATCATGGGCACGGTCCAGGCGGACCAGGTCTGGGTGGCCGCTCTGGCCCTGTTCACCGCGGTGCTGACCATGTTCTACCTGCTCCGGGTGTTCGCCCTGGTTTTCCTGGGCGAGCCTAAAATTCCGGCCCCGGAGAAGACGCCTTCCATGGTCGGGGTGGTGGCCGTCCTGGCCGGGCTGTCGGTGCTGGCCGGGTTGCTGGTCGCCTACCCGATGAAGCTCGTCCAGATGGCAACAACTCACATCAGCTGGTGGCTAAGATGAGTCCAACAATCTTATTATGGCCCATTCTTTTCCCGGCAGCAGTGGCGGTAGTGTTGCTGCTCATCCCTTTCCGGGTCAGGTATGTCAGAGAGATTCTCTCTGTGCTGAGCTCGGGCGCCCTGCTGTACCTTGGTTTCCTGCTTTTTTCCCAGCGCCACCTGAGCCTGGTCTCCGACTGGCTGGGCCTGGGAATTAATTTTGACCTCAGACTTTATCATTTCTCGTCTTTCATTCTGCTGGCCCTGACCGGATTTCTCTTCCTGATCTGTCTCTTTTCGGCTGTCAAGATGAAGAACCATCCGCGGGTCCGGGAGTACTATGGCTACGTTTTTCTGGCCGCGGCTTTTTCCAACGGGGCGGTGCTGGCTAACAATTTCGTGCTGCTGGTCTTCTTCTGGGAAGCCCTGCTGATTACCACTTACGCTCTGGTCACCCTCGGGCTGAAGCCGACCTCCCACCGGACGGCGGTCAAATCGCTGATTATCGGCGGCTTCTGCGATTTCGCCATGATTCTGGGCATCGGCCTGCTCTGGGCTTCCACCGGCACCCTGACCATGGACAAAATCCAGGTCGAGCCCCACGGGCTGACTGTGGCTGCCTTCGTCCTGATGATGATTGGCGCCATCGGCAAAGCCGGGGCCATGCCCTTCCACACCTGGATTCCCGACGCCGCCCTGGACGCCCCGGTCAGCTTCATGGCTTTCATGCCGGCTTCCTTCGAGAAGCTGCTGGGCATTTACCTGCTGGCCCGGATTACCCTGGATTTCTTTGAGCTCAAGGTCGGCAGCGGCCTGTCCATTCTTTTGATGATCATCGGCGCCGCCACCATTGTCTTCGCTGTCTTTATGGCTCTTATCCAGAAAGACTTTAAGAAGCTGTTATCGTTCCACGCGGTCAGCCAGGTCGGCTACATGGTGCTGGGCGTGGGCACGGCCATTCCCATCGGCATTGCTGGCGGCATTTTCCACATGATCAATCACGCCATGTACAAGTGCGGGCTGTTCCTGAGCTCTGGTTCGGTCGAACACCGGACCGGCATCACCGAGCTCAAGAAACTGGGCGGCCTGGCCCGGGAAATGCCCTGGACCGCTCTCGGCTTCTCTGTCTGCGCCCTGGCCATTTCCGGGGTCTGGCCGCTGAACGGCTTCGTTTCCAAGGAAATGGTCTTCCACGGCGCCCTGGAAACCGGTTATCCGATTTTCGCCATCGCCGCCTGGGTCGGAGCCATCTTCACCTTTGCTTCCTTCCTGAAAGCCGGCCACTCGGTTTTCTTCGGCCCCCGGACAACCGAGGTTCCGAAAACCAGAGAAAGTGAAGCTCCCATCGTCCTGCCCATTCTCATCCTGGCAGCTCTCTGCATCACCTTCGGTGTTTACAACAAACTGCCTCTCCAGAATTTCATCCAGCCCATACTGCAGGGACGGGTGGAAGCAGGTGAACACCTGGATTTCACCGCCCACGCCCTGGACCTGTTCAATCCCATTGCCGGTGTTTCTATCCTGTGTCTGATCATTGCCCTGGGGATACATTTTTATGGCTGGAACCGCGGCGGCAAGAAAGCCTACCTGGCTTCCGAGCCCATTCACAACCTGCCGGTTCTGCACAAGCTCTATGACCTGTCCGAAGCCCGGTTTTTTGACCTCTACGAGCAGGGGATTAAATTCCTGCAGTGGCTGTCGCGCCTGCTGTTCCGGTTCATAGACCGGCCGGTGGATTATGTCTATGAGAAGGTGGTGACGGCTGTCGGCCGCACCTTCACCGGACTGTTGCAAAAAGCTCATAACGGCCAGTACGCCAATTACCTGGCCTGGACCGTCGGCGGCCTGGTGGTCGTCGTCTGGATAATACTTCAGTTATTAAAATAGAGGAGGAGCGGTGGTTTTCTCATTCATTGTCATTCCTTTATTGGTAGCTGCTTTTCTGCCTCTCATCGGAAAATTTTCTAAGAAATTGCTGCCCGATGTCCTGACCAACGCCGCTCTGGCTTACCTGCTGTTCAACTCCATTCTCCTGGTCAAGCCCATCTTCCACCAGGGAGTAATCGTTCAGAACCTGAACTGGCTGGGCGAAAAAGTCAACCTGCAGCTGGCCCTGGACAGTTTTAACCTGTTCATGCTGTTCACCATTGCCCTGGTCAGCCTGTGCATCTCACTCTTTTCCATTGATTACCTGGAACATTACGGGCACAAATCTACTTTCTATGCCCTGTTCCTGGTGATGATTGCCGGGATGAACGGGCTGGTGCTGGTGCCAGACCTCTTTTCCATCTACCTGTTCCTGGAAGTGGCTGCGGTGGCCTCCTATGCCCTGGTCGCTTTCGGCCTGGGTTATGACGAGCTGGAAGCTTCCTTCAAGTACCTGATGCTGTCGGTCGTGGCTTCGGCCTTCGCCCTGCTCAGTATCGTCATCATCTTCGGGATGACCGGCAGCCTCAATTTTCAGGCTGTGGCCCAGGGGCTGCAGGACCTGGAGGCCAGGCTGGTAGTCGGGGTCTGTGTCGCTTTCTTCATCATGGGCTTCGGCCTGAAAGCGGCCCTGGTGCCCTTCCATGCCTGGTTGCCCGATGCTCACCCTTCGGCCCCGGCTCCGATTTCAGCCATGCTGTCCGGGTTGCTGATCAAAGTTTCTGGCATCTATGCCCTGTTCCGGGTTATCTACAGCGTCATCGGGATTACTCCGGTTCTGTCCCGACTGCTGATGGCCCTGGGCACCGTTTCTATGGTGGTGGCGGCCCTGCTGGCCCTCGGCCAGAAAGATATCAAGCGCATGCTGGCCTACTCTTCCATCAGCCAGGTCGGGTACATCGTGCTGGGGCTGGCCCTGGGGACCCCCCTGGGCATCGCCGGAGCCCTGTTCCACCTGTTTAACCACGCTGTGGCCAAGGGGCTGCTGTTCTTGAACTCGGGCTCCATCCAGCACATTACCGGCACCCGCAACCTGGAGGAACTGGGAGGACTGGGCAAGAAAGTGCCGGTCACAGCCGGCACCAACCTGGTGGGCTCGCTGTCCATTGCCGGAGTGCCGCCGCTGGCTGGCTTCTGGAGCAAGCTGATTATAATCATGGCCCTGATTCAGGCCAGAGAATTCGGCTACGCCCTGGTGGCCATCCTGGCCAGCATCCTGACCCTCTGGTATTACCTGCTGATCCAGCGGAAGGCCTTTTTCGGCCGGGTGGCTGACAGGTGGCTGCTGGTCAAGGAAGCTCCTTTCTGGATGTCGGCCGCCAACGTGGTGCTGGCTCTCATCTGCATCCTGGCCGGTATCTTCTTCAGTCCGATTTTTAAGACCTGGATTTCCCCGGCGGCCGAGGCCCTGGCCCGGGGAGTCCAGCAGGTTCTGATGTGGGGATTGTGATATGGCGATACAAATAATTCTGCTCTGTGGCCTGGTAATCTTTTCCGGCCTGGCCATTCTGTTCAAAGACCTGCTCAAAGCTGCGCTGTCGCTGGCTGTGGCCAGTCTGTTCCTCGGTATAATTTTCTTCCGGCTGGGAGCGCCTTATGCCGGGGTCTTTGAGATTTCGGTGGTGGCCGGATTGATTACTGTTCTGTTCATCCTGACCATCGCCCTGACCAAAAGGGGAGACGAGGTGACCGAGGCCCGCCTGGTCAAGCTGGCCTTCCCGGTCTTCTTCATCCTGTTTCTGGTCATCGATGGCCTGGTGATGAAATCACTCCTCCAGAAAATACCGGCCCTGCCCTCCGGCCCGGAAGCCGGGAGCTTCGGCCAGGTTCTCTGGCAGCAGAGAACCTTTGACCTGGTAGCCCAGATCGGCGTCATCCTGGCCGGCGTTCTGGCGGTGCTGGCCCTATTCCGGAAGAAGGAAGAAGACAAAGATGAGTAACCTGTGGTTTTTATATTTATTCTTTGCCGCCCTGCTGATCTTTATCGGCATTTACTGCCTGCTGACCATGCGCAATTTGATCAAGCTGTTCATCGCCGTCGAGGTCATCAGCAAGGGCGTCAGCCTGGCCATCGTGGCCACGGGCGCGGTCAAGAATAACATCCTGCTGGCCCAGAGCCTGGCCATCACCTACATCGTGGTCGAGGTGTCACTGGTGGCCACGGCCCTGGCCCTGATCATCAACATTTATAAGAAAAACAAGAGCCTGGATGTCCGCTTACTTTCTAAATTGAAGGGATAAGCCATGAAAGGACTGGAATTTTTACTGTCTCCGCCGGTAGCCTTTTTCTTTTTCCTGGCGGTGGCCTTCTTGCTCTACGCCCTGGGGCGGGCCATGGCTCCCCGTCTGAGCCGCACCCCGGGCAAGCTCACCACCTACGCCTGCGGCGAGGATATCCCGGGAGTCAAGGTGCAGTTCGGTTACCGCCTGTTCTATGTCTTTGCCCTGTTCTTTACCATCATGCACGTGGCCGCCCTGGTAATTGCTACTATTCCTATCGGAAAAATAGTATTTTTGGGTATAATTTATCTGGCCCTGATTTTCCTGGCCATCCTGGCCCTGATTACGAGGGATTAACATGCTGACCAAACTGACTCACTGGTCCCGGTTGAAATCACCCTGGATCCTGCATTTAAATACCGGCGCCTGTAACGCCTGCGACATTGAAGTCGTGGCCGCCCTGACTCCGCGTTTTGACGTCGAACGGTTCGGCATCCTGCTCAAGGCCACTCCCCGGCACGCCGACGTCATCATCTGCACCGGCCCGGCCACCAGGCAAATGAAGGACCGGCTGATCCGGATCTACGAGCAGACCCCCGACCCCAAGTTTGTCATCGCCGTCGGGGCCTGTGCCATGTCGGGCTGCGTCTACCGCGGGGCCTACAACGTCATCGGCGGCATTGACCAGGTGATACCGGTCGATGTCTACGTTCCCGGCTGCCCGGTGCGGCCGGATGCCGTTATAGACGGCGTGGTCAAGCTTCTCAATAAACTGAAGGGATGAGGTCAAAATGAACGACCAGATGGTAATAGACAAGGCAAAAGCCAGTCTGGGGGAGAAAGCGCTGGACATCACCAACCCGGCCCCCCGCCGCATTTTTATCAAGCTGAAGGTGGAAGACCTGCTGACCGCGGTCGGCTGGTTGAAGACCGAGATGGGCTTTACCCACCTGGCCACCATCAGCGGGGTGGACCTGGGCCAGACCTTCGAACTCCTTTACCACTTTGCCAACAATTACACCTGTGTCAACCTCCGGACAGAAATTCCGCGCGACCAGCCGCGGTTGCCCAGCATCTGCAGCCTTATCCCTGGGGCTATCCTCTATGAGCGTGAGCTGCAGGACATGTTCGGGATAATCGTGGAAAACATACCCGACGGACGGACGCTGCTGCTACCCGACGGCTGGCCGGAAGGCAATTATCCGCTGCGGAAAGACTGGAAGTACGAAAGACCGCCGGAGGTCATCCCTGGAGGTAAGAAATGAAGTTTCAGATACCCATAGGCCCACAGCATCCGGCCCTTAAAGAACCCATCAGCCTGCGGATGACGGTGGAAGGCGAAGTAATCCGCGACGCCGATATCCGCCTCGGCTACAACCACCGCGGTCTGGAAAAGCTGGCCGAGCAGAAAACCTGGATTCAGAACATCTACCTGACCGAACGCATCTGCGGCATCTGCTCCCACTCCCATACCACCTGCTACGTTCAGGGCGTGGAAAAGCTGATGGAGCTGGAACCCCCTAAAAGAGGCCTGTACATCCGGACCCTGGTGGCCGAGCTGGAAAGAATCCACAGCCATCTGCTGTGGCTGGGCGTAGCCGGTCATGAAGCCGGTTTCGACAGTTTCTTCATGTACACCTGGCGAGACCGGGAAATAGTGATGGACATCCTGGAGATAATCACCGGCAACCGGGTTCACTATGGCATCAACACCATCGGCGGGGTGCGCCGCGACCTGGATGAGCAGCAGGTCAAACGCATCCTGGATTCTCTGGACATTCTCCGTCAGCGCAGCGAGTACTACAAACATCTCGGGACCAACGAGCCCAGCTTCGTGGCCAGACTGGCCGGTGTGGGCTACCTGTCCAGGGAAGACGCCATCGCCCTGTGCGCTGTTGGCCCCACCCTCCGGGCTTCCGGGGTAGCGATGGATGTCCGCAAGGATGACCCGTATGCCGTCTACGATGAGGTGCCGTTTGAAGTCTGCACCGCCGACACCTGCGACGTCCTGGGCCGGACGGTGGTCCGCATCAAAGAATTATTCCAGTGCTATAACATCATAGAATTTCTGCTCAAAAACCTGCCGGCTGGACCGGTGGCCGTGCGGGCTCCGCGGCGGGCCAAGCCCAACGAAGTCGTCAGCCGCTATGAGGCTCCCCGCGGCGAAAACATCCATTACATCAAGAGTAACGGCACCGACAAGCCCGAAAGATTGAAGGTCAGGGCTCCCACGCTGGGCAACTATGCCGCTACCATCCAGATGCTCAAAAATGGTTTTATTGCTGATGTGCCGCTGATTTTCGCGGCCATCGACCCCTGCATCTGCTGTGCCGAGCGAGCCGTGTCGCTGGTGGACGCCCGGACCGGTCAGGAAAAAATCATTTCCCTGAACAGCTTAAAAAGCCTGAGCCTGAAACTTTCGGCCGGCAACAAAAGAAAGAGGGAAGCAGAATGGCCACTGTGAAGACTCTGATCTATCTGGTTATTTATCCCGGTCTGCTCTTCTTGTTTCTCTATTCTACCTTCGTCGAATGGTACGACCGCAAACTGTATGCCCGGTTGCAGAACCGGATGGGCCCGACCCATACCGGCCGCTTCGGCCTGTTGCAGCCCATAGCCGACTTCTTCAAGCTGATGGCTAAAGAAGACATCGTGCCCGAGCGCGCTGATAAGAAGATGTTCTCGGCTCTGCCGGCCTTCGGTCTGGCCATTGTCTTTACGGCCATGCTGTTACTTCCGCTCTGGAATTACAGCCTGGACAAACCTTCCGTCACTTCCTTTAGCGGCGACCTGATTGTGGTGCTCTATCTCTTAAGCCTGCCGACTTTCATCTTCTTCCTGGCCGGCTGGTCTTCGACCAACCTGTTCTCGACCATCGGCGCAGCCCGGGTGCTGACCATGCTCTTTGGCTATGAAGTCCCGCTGTTCCTGGCCGTCCTGAGCCCGGCCGTGCTGGCCAATTCCTGGCGGCTGGCTGAAATTGCCGCTTTCTACCGGCAGCGGCCGGCCCTGGCCCTGGTGAACCTGCTGGGATTCGTGATTGCCCTGATCTGCGTCCAGGCCAAGCTGGAAAGAACCCCCTTCGACATTCCCCACGCTGAAACCGAAATCGTCGGCGGCACTTTTACCGAATACTCCGGCAAGAAACTGGCCATCTTCCGTCTCATGATGGATGCCGAGATGGTGGTGGCGGCCGGGCTGCTGGCCACGGTTTTTCTGGGTGGTTTCCCCGGCGGTCCGCTTTTCGGGCTGCTGAATTTCATCGTTAAGACTCTGTTTGTCATTTTCTTCCTTTCCCTCATCCGGGCCACCACCTCCAGAATCAGGGTGGACCAGGTGGTCAGCTTCGCCTGGAAATACCTGGCTCCGCTGGCCATAGTGCAGCTTTTAATCGTCATCCTGGTTAAGGGGTTACTCTCATGAAGTTAGGCGCCTTTATTCCCGAACTCCTCCGCCATCTGTTTAAGAAACCGGCTACCGTTGATTATCCTTTCCAGAAGCTGGAAGTCCCCAAGGATTTTCGCGGTTCACCCTACCTGCGGCCTGAGCTGTGCATAGTCTGCCGGGCCTGCGAACGCGACTGCCCGGCCGAAGCCATAGAAATCACGGCTGTCAACGAGGCGGAAAAAAGATTCAGGATGGTCATCCACAACGACCGCTGCATCCATTGCGCCCAGTGTGTTGACTCCTGTCCGACCGAGGCTATGTTGATGGACACCAGGTTTGAAATATCAGATTACGATCGCCATAACCTGAAAATGGAATGGGAATACGTCCGGGCTGTGGTCAAGCCCCGGTCCGAAGCCAAAACGTCTTGAGGTCAACGCGGCAGCGGGCTTGATTTATTCGCCGGCAGGTTTTACCATAAGAACAGCCTGCAGTCCGGAAGAGGGAGGGGCTGATGCCTGAAAAATGGGTCAGTTTCCTGAAGAAAGAGCTCCGCGGGCTGGAGCGGCTGCTGGTGCTGGGTACCGGTAATGCCCTGAAAGCCGATGATGCCGCCGGACTGCTGGTGGCCAGCCTCCTCGAGCGGCGCCTCAGCCGGCGCCAGAAATCCAGGATTAAAATTCTTAGAGCCTACGAACTGATCGATAGCTACCACCGCCGGATAAAGCGCCTTAAACCGTCCCATCTGATTATCATTGATGCTGTGGACCTTGGTCACCGCCCCGGCAGTATCATGGTTACCCGCCTGGAACCGGGCCAAAAAAAGGAGAAAGTAGGCGGCGAATTCTATCTATTGCTGGAAAAATTGGCCGCCGAATCTTCCTGCCGTATCTACCTGGTAGGAATTCAGCCTGATTCCCTGGACTTCGGACACCCCATCACCCCGGGCGTCAAAGAAGCCTGCCGGAAGGTAGCAGAAGGTCTCATCCAGCTGGCCGGCGGCGGCCGCTGAGCCTTAGATTTTCATTGGCATCAGTACATAAAGATAGGTCCCTTTAGGCTCCGCTTCCGGTTTAATCAGGACCGCACTATTTTCATCCTTGATTTCAAAGATTACTCGGTCAGAGCTCACCGTTCCCAGAAAATCGAGCAGGTACTGGGAGTTAAAACCTATTTCCAGGTCCTGGCCCTGGTAATCCACGGCCAGCTTGTCTCTGGCTTCTCCATATTCAGGGTTGGAGGAAAACAGCTTTAGTTCCCCGGCCTTGAGGTCAAACTTTATACCCTTGGACTTTTCCGAGGATAAAATTGAAACCCTTTTAATGGCCGTCACCAGGGCTTCTTTTTCTATGTTTAAGATATTAGGATTGTCCTTGGGCATAACCGCCTGGTAGTTGGGGAATTTACTCTCGATAATCCTGGAAATCAGCATCCGGTTCTTCACCCGGAAGAAAAGACTGTTATCATCAAAATCAAACTCCAGCCGCTCGTCGTCAAATTTCTTCAGCTCATTAAGAGTTTTCTTGGAAATTATCTGGTTTATTTCTTTATCAATCTTTAAGCCTTCGAATTCTCTCCTGGTATAGGACAGGCGGTGACCGTCGGTACTAACCAGCTCCAGCTGGTTATTTTTCAAGGCCAGCAGGGCACCGTTCAGATAATAACGTTGCTCCTGAGTGATGGCATAAAGCACACAGTCAATCATTTCCTTAAAATCAGTTACATTCCAGGATATAGACCTTTCAAAACCTGAATCCTGAATGGCCGGAAAATCTTCCTCGGGGGCTGTTAGAATCTTAATTTCACTCTCACCAGACCTGACCACCAGGTGTTCTTCTTTCTTAACAAATTCTATGTTCGGTTCTTCTGGCAGCAACTTTATGAAATCGAATAACTTACGGCCGTTAACAGCCGCCTTCCCTTCCTGTCTGACTTCGGCCTCAAAATTCGTTTTCAAGCCGACTTCAAGGTCAGTCCCCATCAATTCCACCCGCCCTTTGGAAGCTTTGATCAGCACATTTGACAGTATGGGCATAGTGGTTCTTTTTTCCACAATACCCTGCAACAAACCTAACTCATTAATAATACTGTTCTTAGTAGTTGAGAACTTCATTTTTTCCACCTTTCTTCATCGTCCATAATATAATTATTAATCATAAAAAGGCAATAAAAAAAATACAATAAGGTAAAGAGAAAATGTGCAAAACTATTTTTTTCTTTTTTACTATCATCACTTTAAGAGGTTAATCAAGCTGTTAATTTCTCTGTTGAATTCCGGGTCATGTTCTCTTAATTTCTCAATCTTACGAATGCTATGTAGGACCGTGGTGTGATGTTTGCCTCCAAATTTCTTACCGATTTCCGGGAGAGAATTGTCGGTTAATTCTTTGGCCAGAAACATGGCTACCTGCCGGGGAAAAGACACCCGGGGTGAATTGTTTTTAGATTTTAGCTCGGAAGGCTTGATCTTGTACTT
>DMVN01000011.1 GCA_003476685.1 Acidobacteriota bacterium
ATCAGCCCGGTTCCCGGCCAGGAAAATTTCCCCGTCGGGACGAAGTTCACAAGTAAGGCGGTCTTTAAGGTTAACAGTCTGAAAAAGGGTGGTCAGCTGGTGATACCCGTCCTCCCGGCGCTGGCCCACTTCCAGCCCGAGGTTAACCTTGGCCAGAGAGCTTACGGTTATTTTTTCCATCGGCCTGAAATCTCTTCCCACGCCAGCTTCCTGGTCCCGGCCGGAATAGACGGTTGAAAAACGCTTTCGGGCCGCGGTCGGTTGAAATGGAGCTTCAGCAGCTTCATTCTCACCATACAGTCCCGTGATGTAAAAAGAACTGTTTTCGGCACCCGGCCCGGAGCAAAAGTTTCTTTGATATCAAAGCTCAGGTCAGCCCGCTTCCCTGAGACCACAGAGCCTGTCTCATCAACCTGGAGTTCCCAGCCATCATCTACCTCCAGCTCAGACCAGCGACCGGCCAGTATCCTCGCCAGCTCCCGAGCTGGCAAGGCCTGGCCAAAAACTTCAGCGGTTATCAGCCGGCTCTCCCCCGCCCAGAAAACTCTGTCGGCCGGCAGGTACAGGGTAGCCAGCTCTCCCTTAAGCCAGACGATGGTTTGCAACCGGCCCAGGGGGTCAAACAGCTCCAGCCTGGCCTGATTTTCCAGCCGGTAACAGAAGCTCAGGCGAAACCGAACTGCCCCATCCGGTCCCCTCAGGGAAAAGGAAGCCTGGCCGTCAAGATAATCAACCTTAGCGGGAGGGACCAGACGGACCGGAGAAGGCCGACATCCAGCCAGGCTTAAAATGTAAACGGCAAAAATTAAAAGAATTAATCCGAGGGAATTGGACTTCAGCCTGCCCCCTCTCTTGCTCCCACCTCCCTGCGGCACCACCACTCCTTCCGCCAGGTCAACTGGTCAGTCCAGCTTGAATCCGTAGTCCTCGGTTTTAGGTTTCTTAGTGGCATCTTTCGGGCTGGTCTGGCCCGGTGTTTTACCCTGCTCTCCCAGGTCAAATTTATACTCCCTGGAAACTGTCCGCATTTTTTTCTTTCTGGTAACCGGATAGAAGGGCGAACGAATTCTGCGGCCGAAACACGACAGGTTGGGATTGATGATCATCAGGATGATAAACAGGCCGAAAATAATAAGAATGCCATAAATTGTCCAGCTCATTTCTGCCTTCCGACTTTATTATAAGTTCCGGACAGCTTTTTGGCAACCGGTCTTGGCCGCAGCCTCAGTCGCGAAAGACTATGGCTTCAAATTTTGACAGTGACTTTAAGTTCTTCCAGGCCCCGTCCGGCAAACCAGCTTTGCGGCATAGCTCCCGCAGGAAGGTCTGGCGGTCCCAGCCCAATTCGCTGGCCACCTGGGGCAGGAGCAGGCCGCTGCGGGTTCCCTGCTTGATGACCAGGCCATGCCGGCCGACCTTTATTTCTGAAACATCGCTAACCGGCTGGAGGGGACCCAGGACCGAAATCTCAATTTCCAGGTCTTTCAATTCCGATTTTCTCAGCGGCGGGAACCTGGGGTCCTCGGTGGCAGCCAGGACGGCAGCCTGGGCCACCGTCTGCCAGAGCGGAAAGAGCGGCTCGGCAAAACCGATGCAGCCCCGGAGCTGGTTATTTTCCTTCAACGTGACGAAGGCCCCGGCCGGTGTTCCCAGGCGAGGCTGGGCCGGCTGGTAGCTGATGATTTGCCGCGAATCCAGGTAGACTTCGATGGCTCTCCGGGCCAGGCCCAGCAATTCTTTTTTCTCTTCCGGGCTCAGGTCGGTTAAACCTGCCGCCTTTTCCAGGCAGACCGCGGCTGAGAGATAACCTACCACCCGGTCGGCCGGCCCCCCGACGGCGGCCGAGTCGGAATAGGCCAGGACCTCCACCCGGGCCGGTCCCAGTTTCCTGGCATATTGCAGCAGGGCCAGGACCGGCCCGCTGCCGCACATTATATTTTCATGCCTTTCCATCTTCCGGGTCAGGGTTTTAAGGTCCAGCTGCCGGAGGAGGTCTATCGTCTTCTGGTCGAGTTCATTAGCCTCAGCCCGGGAGAGAAAGTGCGATAGGTCGGTAGAAGCCACCACCAGAGCCTTTTTCCCGGGCAGGGCTCGGGCCAGGGCCCCGGCCAGCGCCTGGACCGTCGGCTCAGTCTGGTAGCCCATGACCACCGGCACAATCCGGGCCCCGGGAAAAACCTTCTGAATAAACGGCACCTGGACTTCGACCGAATGCTCGCGGGCATGGGCCTCCGGTATGTAACCGAAACCAGACAGTCGAGACAGTTCCCTGGCCAGGGTGGAATCCACTTCAGCCAGCCCCAGGGGAGTTTCAAACCCACCCCGAAGGTATATGGAGCAGCCTTCAAAACCGTATTGATGAGAAGGGCCGATGATGACCACCGTCTCCACCGCCTGGCCCTTCACCAGGCTGTAGCCGCAGGCCGCCACCCGGCCTGAATATACATATCCGGCATGGGGGGCAATCAGCCCGATGACCTCTCCCTGAACTGACCGTGTTCCGGCTTCAGCCAGGTAAACATCCAGCAGGCGACTCAGCCTGGCCGGGTCGGCCTCATAAAACTGGCCGGCCCAGACCGCTTTCCTCAGCCCCTGGGCCCAGAGACCGGTCAGGAGCAAACACAGATGCAACCCGAGAAAGACCCGAATCATCCAGGACTTTCTTGTCATTGCTGCCTCCACCTGAATTTTAAGCCTTTATTAGCCTTTCGGCAAACGGCAAAAAATTAAAAAAATTGGTCTTAAAGGTTGACATTCGAGGGAAATTAGTAAAAAATTTATAGGACTGGGTCAACATGAGAAAACTCTGGAAGTTCTTGCTGCTTTTCATCGGAATCTTTTCCTCTTTCCTGCTGGGCTTCCATTTTGGCCAAGAAAAAGCTCGCATCCCCAAGTTCCAGGACGATTCAGACAAAACTTTCTGAATCCAGGGTAAGACAAATAAAAGGGGGGACAGGAAGCCTGAGCTGGCCTTATCGGTCTGCCTTCAGGCAGTCTTATTACCATCCTGGCTGTTTTTTGCTATAATAAAAAAACCTGTATTGGCCAAAACCTTGTCAGGCAAGGAGTCCGAAGATGCCCTTGTACGAATACCGTTGCCAGCGATGCCATCGTCATTTTGAAATTCTGCAAAAAATTAACGAAAAAAATCTGGAGACCTGCCCCGAATGCGGGGGGGCTCTGTGCCGGCTGATTTCTTCTCCGGCCATTCAATTCAAGGGCTCCGGCTGGTACATCACCGATTACGCCCACAAGAACTCTCCAGCGGGTGGGAACGGTCAGAACGGCCAGCACCGCTCCCAGAAAGAAAAAAAGAAGGAAGAAAAGCCGGCGGAGGAGCAAAGCAAGGCGGTCTCCGGAAAATAACTTTTTGACAACACTTTAAGGCCAGCTTAGAATTAACCTGATGAAAATCCTGGTTTATCTGCCCCGTTCCCTGGGTGCCTCGCTACTGGCTTTCCCCTGCCTGCGCTCGCTGCAGCAGAATTTCCCGTCGGCCCAGCTGGCGATTGTCCCGCCCCGGGGCTATGCCCAGTTTTTTCAGAACCTGGGCCTGGATTACCAGGTGCTGACCCTGCCGGAGTTCAAAGACATTGGCGGGCTGAAAAAAGCTTCGGCCCGATTGAAAAAACTTGACTTCGACCTGGGCTTGCTGCTCGATGAATCATTCGCTTCCGCCCTGCTGTTCTACCTGGCCCGGATCCCCCAGCGCTGGGGTTACGACCGCGAGGGCCGGGGTTTTATGCTCACCAAAAAAGTGCGCCTCAAAGCCGCCGAGCCGCAGCTTCATTTGAAATACCACTATCTGAACCTGCTGGAAAAGTTCGGGCTGATCGTGGACGACGGGCCCTGCCGCTTGCAGCTCCCGGCCGCTATTATGGAGGCAGCCGCCAGCCGGCTGCAGCAGGCCGGGCTGCAGCCAGTTGAGACTATGGCTGTCCTCAAACCGGGCTCCAGCTTCGGTCCGGCCAGGGTCTGGCCATCGGACCGTCAGGCAGAACTGGCGCGCCGGTTGCTGGAGAAAGGACTGCTGCTGGCCCTGGTCGGTTCCCGCTCCAGCCAGGAGGTCAGCCACCAGCTCCGGGCTGGACTCGACGGCCGGGTAGTGGATTGGACTGGTCAGCTCAGTCTGGAAGAAACCGCCGGGGTCATAGCCCGGGCTGCCGTTTATTTAGGGAACGACAGCGGGCTGACTCACCTGGCCAACCTGTTGGGCATTCCGGTTATAAGCCTGTATGGCCCAACTGACCCTCACCTGTGCGGGCCGGCTCAGCCGCCGGCGGTAGCCCTGAAAAAATCCGTGCCCTGTTCACCCTGCAGCTACAAAGCCTGCCCCTACGACCATCGTTGCCTGCAACAGATTTCGGTTGATGAAGTCCTGGAGGTTGTCTCCTCCTTTCTGACAAAATAGCTTGCCCGGGAACCGGCAGATCAGAGGACAATGATTCGCTTTGACGATATCATAGAAAAAATCCAGGGCCAGTACTCGGAAAAAGACCTGCGCCTTCTCCAGAAAGCCTACGTCTTCGCCGCCCGGGCCCATAAAGGTCAGATTCGCCGCTCGGGCGAGCCCTACCTCAGCCACCCGCTCGAAGTGACCAACATCCTGGCCGAGATGAACCTGGACCTGACCACCCTGGTGGCCGGCCTGCTGCACGACGTGCTGGAAGATACCGAGGTCAGCCTGGCCGAAATAAGAGAAAGTTTCGGCCGGGAGGTGGCCGCCCTGGTCGAGGGCGTGACCAAAATCAGCCGGGTGGAAGATGCTTCTCCGGACCAGACCCGGGCCGAGACCATCAGAAAAATAATCCTGGCCATGACCGATGACCTGCGGGTCATCTTCATCAAGCTGGCCGACCGCTGGCACAACCTAAAAACCCTGCACTACCTCAGCGAAGACAAGCAAAAACGAATCGCCCAGGAAACCCTGGAAATCTACGCTCCCATCGCCAACCGCCTGGGGATGGGGCGCATTCGGGCCGAGCTGGAAGACCTGTCCTTCCGCTACGTGGAGCCGGACGAGTATTTCAGGATGGTGGCCCTGGTCGAGCCCGAATTAAAAAAGGGAGAAAAGGAACTTAAAAAACTTAAAAAGCAGATGGAACTGCTGCTGAAGGACAACGGTATCCCGGCCGAGATCCAAGTCAGGATTAAAAGGCTCTACAGCATCTATTCCAAGATGAAAAAGAAGGGCGTCGACTTTGACCAGGTCTACGATTTTCTGGCCCTGAGAATTATCACCGACTCCGTCAAGAACTGCTATGCCATCCTGGGCACAATCCACCAGCGCTGGCCGCACCTGCCGCAGCGTTTTCGGGACTTTATCGCCATGCCCAAGCCCAACCTCTACCAGTCGCTCCACACCACCATCATTACCGAAAACAAGCAGACTTTCGAAATCCAGATCCGGACCCGGGAGATGCACGAACTGGCCGAAAACGGCATCGCCGCCCACTGGAAATACAAGGAAGGAGCCCCCTCCGGCCTGACCGGCGAAGACCAGCGGCTGCAATGGTTGCGGGAAATTGCCGCCCTGTTCAGCGAGCAGAAAAACCCCAGGGAATTCTTAAAAAACCTGAAGATCAACCTGATACCAGAAGAAATCTACGCCTTCACGCCCAAGGGAAAAGTTATCAACCTGCCACCAGGGGCTACCGCTCTGGATTTCGCCTTCAAGATTCATACCGAAATCGGGCTGAAGGCCCGGGAGGCCAGGATAAACGGAGAACTGATGCCGCTCAAGACCCAGCTGAAGAGCGGCGATATCGTAGAAATCATCACCGCTCCCGACCGGACTCCACACCGCAGCTGGCTGAACTGGGTAGCCACAGCCTCAGCCCGCCAGCACATAAAAAAATACCTGAACCTCAAGACCAGGAAGAAAGCCATCGAGCTCGGCCAGAAACTCTGGGAGAAAGAGGCCAGAAAATTCCGGCTGCCGCCCGAGCTTCATTCGGAAGCGGCCCTTAAGGAAAAACTGGCGCGGGAATTCAAGCTGCGGCTCCAGAGCCTGGAAGACTTCTATCTTCTGGCTGGCCTGGGCCGGGTGATGATTGACAGAAGCTTCATGGAGCGGCTGACGACCGGAGGCCCGCCGCGGGAGGCCCAGCCGACCGGGCTGCTGAAAAAGGTGGTCGAACGCCTGGCGGGCCGGGCTGCGGCTCCCGCCCTGGCCATTAAAGACCTGGAAGAACAGATGCTGACCCTGGCCCGGTGCTGTGCTCCCATCAAGGGCGAACCGGTGGTGGGTTACCTGACCTCAGGCAAGGGCCTGACCGTTCATGCCCAGCGCTGCTACCTGGTGCAAAAAGAAATACTGGACAGCCAGCGCCTGGTGGAGGTGGCCTGGGACCCGGCTTTCCAGGGAACCTTCAAGGCCCGGCTGGTCATCCGGGCCAAAGACTCGCCCGGCGTCCTGGCCAGGGTGGCCGCGGCCGTGGCCGAGCAAAACGGCAACATCTCCCGGGCCGAGGTCAACACCAGCGGCGACGGTCGAGCCGGCATCTCCCTGGAAATCACGATTAAGGATATCAACCACCTGCAGAAAATTATGGATAAGATCAAGAGGCTAAAAGAAATCGAGGCCGTGGACCGGGATTAACTTCAGACCGCTTTCTGCACCCGGCCAGAACGAAGACAGCGGGTGCAAACCCAGATGGTACGCACCCCGCTTTCGGTTTTGGCTTTAACCCGCTGGAGGTTGGCGCTCCATTTTTTCCGGGAAGCTTTGTTGGAATGGCTGATGCTATGACCGAAAATCGGCCCTTTATGACAGATATGACATTCTCTGGCCATGTTTTTTTTTCTCTCTTTCTTAAGATTTTATCTCTCGAAGATTGAACTATTTGTATAGCATAAATTGGCCCTGAACGCAACCTCCGGCTGGCGATTTTAAGATTGGCCCGCTCAGAGACCGTAGCACCGGTTGACCCTGCAATCCCGGGTCAGGATTTAAGGTCTGGAGAATAAAGTTTCGGCGGATTAGCACCTAACTATCATGAAGGATGGAGTCCAGTCAACAAGTTAAGCCTGGAAATCTGATTCGGAATTTTTTCTTTATCGTTTGCCCTGCCCGGGCTTTCACTTTATTAAAAATTTTCTTGAATTTTGGCTCTCATGGTGGTAATATTTTTCACGTTTCCCCGCTCGTAGCAACCGGCGGGAGACTTTTCCACAGTTGTGGAAATTTCTGTGGAAATCTTTTAGGGCATTATGAAACTGGCAGATAAAACCAATCCCTGGAATCAGATACTCCTGGCTGTAAAAAACCGAATCGAAAGCCAGGCCTTCGAGACCTGGTTTGAGCCCACCTCTTACATCGGGGAAGATGGCGACGCTCTGTACATTAAAGTGCCTAATTCATATTTCAAGGATTGGCTGAGCTTCCACTATTCCCGGCTGATCAATGAGTGCAGCCAGGAGCTTTTTCAAAAAAATTTTGACATCAAGTACATCTGCGATGAAACCCCGGCCTCGTTCCTGCGCAACTCTCCCGAAGAACGCAAGCTGCACCAGGCCGTAACCCAGGTTGCCAACCTGAACCCCAACTATACCTTTGAAAATTTCGTCGTCGGCAACTGCAACCAGTTTGCCCATGCGGCCGCGGTGGCCGTGGCCAAGAACCCGGCTAAGTCCTACAACCCGCTTTACATCTACGGCGGGGCCGGCCTGGGCAAAACTCACCTGATGAACGCCATCGGGCACCAGATTATGCACACCAACGCCCGGCTCAAGGTGCTGTATGTCACCACCGAGCGTTTTATGAACGAGCTCATCAACCACCTCCAGTACGGAAAAATCCTGGAATTCAGGCAAAAGTACCGGGCCGTGGATGTGCTGCTGATGGACGATATCCATTACATTTCCGGGCGAGAAAGAACCAAGGAAGAATTTTTCCACACTTTTAACCACCTCTACGACAGCCAGAAACAAATCGTCATTTCCAGCGACTGTCCGCCGAAGGACATCCCCCACCTGGAGGACCGTTTCCGCTCCCGTTTTGAATGGGGCCTTATTGCTGACCTGCGTCCCCCGGATATAGAGACCAGAATTGCCATCCTGAAGAAAAAAGCCGAGATGGAAGACATCCCCCTCCCCGAACCCGTGGCTCTTTACATCGCCGATAAAGTGCACTCCAACATCCGCGAACTCGAAGGTTATCTGCGTCGGGTCATCGCCTATGCCTCACTTAAAGGCTCAAGAATAGACCTGGACCTGGCCAAAGAGGCCC
>DMVN01000184.1:0-853 GCA_003476685.1 Acidobacteriota bacterium
ATGACGCCGTCCTTGCCGACCTTGTCCATGGCCTCGGCGATGATCTTGCCGATCGAAGGGTCGTTGTTGGCCGAGATGGCGCCGACCTGGGCGATCATCTCGCCGCTGACCTCGCGGCTCATCTTCTTGAGCTCGCCGATGACCGACTCGACGGCCTTGTCGATGCCCTTCTTGATCAGGGTCGGGTTGGCGCCGGCCGTGACGTAGCGCAGGCCCTCGCCGTAGATGGCCTGGGCCAGGACCGTGGCGGTCGTCGTGCCGTCGCCCGCGACGTCGGACGTCTTGGACGCGACTTCCTTGACCAGCTGGGCACCCATGTTCTCCCAGGGGTCCTTGAGCTCGACTTCCTTGGCGACGGTGACGCCGTCCTTGGTGCTGGTGGGGGAACCGAATTTCTTGTCCAGGATGACATTTTTACCACGCGGCCCAAGGGTGGCCTTGACCACGTTGCTCAGGATGTTAACACCTCTCAACAAAGCCTGTCTGGCTTCATCTCCAACGATAATTTGTTTAGCCATGGTCTACCTCCTTTTCCATTACTTGGTTATAACAGCCAGAATTTCATCTTCACGGACGATGACATGCTCAACGCCATCAATGGTNNTGGTGGGGGAACCGAATTTCTTGTCGAGGACGATGTTCTTGCCGCGGGGGCCGAGCGTCGCCTTGACAACGTTGCTGAGCACGTTCACGCCCTTGAGCAGGGCATGACGGGCATCGTCTCCGGAAAGGATCTGTTTAGCCATGTTATCTCCTTACTTTTCGATGACGGCGAGGATCTCTTCCTCGCGGACGATGACGAGCTCGACGCCGTCGATCGTCACTTCCGTGCCGCTGTACTTGCCGATGAGGA
>DMVN01000184.1:888-8549 GCA_003476685.1 Acidobacteriota bacterium
TCGGCTTCCTGGGGCTTTTCCTTGGCGGTATCGGGGATGATGATGTTCCCCCTCTTCACTTCCTGCTCTTCAATCCTTTTTAAGAGGACACGGTCATACAAGGGTTGAATCTTCATGAAAGACCTCCTTACAAAGTTTAATTTAGCAGTCTGATTTTTAGAGTGCTAATTATAAAATATGACAGGAAATTTGTCAAGATTTCCCGATAAAAAATTTAGCAGACTTTGCCCGAGAGTGCTACTTTCTCTTCCTTATCTTCAGGGCCTTAAATCGGTTATGCAGAGTATTGCGGTGGATGCCGAGGGCCTGGGCCATTTTCGATTTATTGGCCCGGTATTTGGAGGCGGCGGTTTCGATGTATATTTTTTCAAACTCGGCCAGGGCTTCCTTCAGGTGGATTTCTTTCTCCACCATATCGTGGATTAGAGACTCCAGCTTCTGGTGAATGGTTAACTCCTCATATTTTTTGCTCATGCCGTCCTCCTTTCCCCTCAAACTTTTTTACGGTATCGCTAAAACGGTCTTTAAGGTCGCGGGGAATCAAAAGAACCAGGCCTCTGGCTATCTTAATCATGGACGGGGCCAGCCGGGAACCGATGATGGCCTCCCGCTGGAAATCAAAGCTCAGCATGGCCAGGATGATGACGGCCCCGATTAGCACACCCTTAAGCAGACCCAGGGCTCCGCCCAGCAGGTGGTTGGCCAGGCTCAGCGTGCCCTTCATCAGCTTGCTCAGGGTGAAGCCGAGCACCCAGCCGACCAGGATTACCCCGAAAAATATCAGCAGAAAGCTCAGACCATTCCTCCAGAAATCTGACTCAACCAGTTTGAATAACTTCCAGGAAAGCCAGGCATAGTGCCTGGCGGCCAGGATAAGGCCAGCGACCACGGCCAGGATTCCTATGACCTGCCGGATAAAGCCCTTAACCAGCCCGATGATAAAAGTAACCAGAAGGATGACCAGCAGCAGGCTGTCCAGCCAGTTCAGATGAATGGACATCAGGCCCTTCTTTCCCTCAGCTTTTCCACCATAGAATAAGTTCCGTTTTTAATCAAGCCGAAAGTTACACCGGGCTTGATCCGGCCGTGGAAATCGGAACCGGCGGTGGCCACCAGGTCCAGTTCCTCAGCCAGCGCCTGATAATACTCAACTTCATTCTGGTCGTGATAGGAAGTATAAACTTCCAGTCCCTGGAGCCCGAGTTCCTTAAGGATTATCAGGTCGTCCCGGGTGGTTCTCTGGAAATAGGCCCCGGGGTGGGACAGAACCGGCACTCCCCCGGTCAGCGGGGCCAGCCGCAGGACTTCTTCTAACGGAATATGTTGCTTCCGGACATAGGCCGGAGCTCCCTCGGTGAAAAAATCCTGGTAGAAAACATAAGGGGCTTTTGGCTGTTGATCCGCCTCATAATATTTCCGCAGGTCTGGGTTCTGCCGGCTTTCCGGTTTATCCAGCAGGATCTGGGCAATCTTTACCCCGAGCGGCGGGGTCTTGCCAGATTTTTCCCAGACTTCGTTCCAGTCGATATCCAGGCCGTTTTCCTGAAGCCTGGCCACCCTGGACCGGGCTTCTTCCAGGCGGGAATTTTCCACCCGGGAAATTATGTACCCAATGGCTTCACTTTCCCAGTTTACAAAAGGCAGCATCAGGTGAAATTCCCGGGCTGAAAAAATGGTGGTGACCTCAATGCTGGGAATGACTTCGACTCCGTAGTGCCGGCCGGTTTCTATGGCCTCCGGATAAGCCCCGACCGTATCGTGGTCGGCGATGGCTATCGCCCGGAAGCCCTCCTCCCGGGCCATCCGCACCAGCTCCTCGGGCGAATAGTCGCCGTCGCAGCTATAAGAAGAATGGAGATGAAGGTCCACCCATTCGCTTATCATGGTCAGAATGAATCTATCTTTTATTTTTGTTTATGGCAAATCCGATTTCCCGGTCAACAACTGGTAAATCTCCAGGTAGCGTCTGGAGGTTTGTTCTATGATTTCTTCAGGCAGAGCCGGCGGGGGCGGAGTTTTCCGGTCCCAGCCGGTGCTGATCAGGTAATCGCGAACGAACTGCTTGTCCAGGCTGGGCTGGGATTTCCCCGGAGCATATTCGGCCAGCGGCCAGAAGCGGGAAGAATCGGGGGTAAACAGTTCATCGATCAGCAGGAGTTCGTTATTTTCATCCAGCCCGAATTCAAATTTGGTATCAGCCAGAATTATACCCTTGGAAATGGCATAAAGGCTGGCTTTCTGGTAAAGCTCCAGGCTGATCTTCTTAATCTTCTCGGCCAGCTCCTCGCCGGCAATTTTTTCCATTTCCTTAAAGGTGATGTTCTCGTCGTGCCCGACCTCAGCCTTGGTGGAGGGAGTGAAGATCGGCTCTTCCAGGCGGGATGATTCCTGCAATCCTTTGGGCAGCTTGATTCCGCAGACCTTGCCCGTTTCCTGGTACTCTTTCCAGCCGGAGCCCGACAGGTAGCCCCGGACGACACACTCCACCGGGATAACCCTGGTTTTTTTCACCAGCATCGACCTTTTTTCCAGCAGGTCAGCGTAGGGGTGGAGTTTCGCGGGGAAATCAGCGATTTCGGTGGAAATCATGTGGTTGGGACAGACCAGTGAGGTGAAATCAAACCAGAATCTGGAAATCTGGGTCAAAACCTTACCCTTGTGAGGAATCAGGGAAGGCAGGACAAAGTCAAAAGCTGAGATGCGGTCAGTGGCCACGATGAGCAGCCGCTCTCCCAGGTCAAAAACATTCCTGACTTTGCCTTTCTTAAAAACCGGAAGGCCGGGGAGGTCTATTTCCCCAACGGGTTTAGTTTTCCCGGTCATGTTATCGCTCCAAATAAATAATTTAATTTATATAAATGAAAAGAAGGCTAACTATTCCTTAATATCCTGGATATCTTAACCAAAAAAATCATTTAAAGCAATCAATTCCAGGCTGATTTTAACCAACCTCTTTTCCGAATATTTCCAAGGTTGGCCCCACGATTCACTAAAGCTGAAGTCGGTCTGAAAAAGTCTGGTCGGGGAACAGGAAATGACCTCCCGGCCAACAGGATTTGATTCTGTCAGATAGCCTGGACTCAGTTGGCAGTTCAGGACAGATTTTTTATTCCGATGAAATTTATCAGGCGCTGTTCTTTCTGCCGGTCCCGGCGGTAGGAATAAAATTGCGGCTGGCAGAAGGTACAGTAGTCAAGCTGGATAATATTTTCTGGCTTTAACCCCAGCTCCCGGGTCAGGAGCAGGCGGTTGGCTTCTCTCAGGTCCAGGTAGAATCGGCCTTCGCTGGCCGAAGCGGAAAAGATTAGCCCGGTCTCAAAGCCGGCCACGGCGAATTTTTCCCGCACTTCGGGGCCAACTTCATAACAGCTCTTCTCGATGCAGGGACCGAAAGCAGCCAGCAGCTTTTCAGGCCGGCTGCCGCACTGGCGTCGCAGCCGGTCGACGGCCACAGCCAGTATTTTCTGATAAGTGCTGCGCCAGCCACAGTGAACCGCGGCCACGGCCCGGTGGTCTTCATCCAGCAGTAGCACCGGCAGGCAATCGGCCGTTTTAATCACCAGGAGTAGCCCGGGACGGGTGGTGACCAGTCCGTCTCCGGCCAGCTTCTTCCGGGGCGGGTCATCCAGGAAAAAGACGCGGCGTGAATGGAGCTGCTTCATAACCACCGGGAGGAAGGAAGCCAGCTCTCCATCTTTTTTCAAGCTGTCAAGAGTAAACCCGGCCAGACCGAAACCGTGCACCAGCCAGGGAAAACTCTTCAGCCGGGGGACAGAAATATATTTTTCGGGTTCATTCATTTCCCATCTTTATAATCAACTCCAGCCTTTTTAGCAAGCCCGGAAGGGCAGAAGAATTAAGGTTCATCTGATTTCAGCTCTTTCAACTCCAGCCTGAAAACAGTTAAAATAACACAGTGCGATAATTACTCCTTCTAGGGAGAACGCGATGAAAACAGCGGTCATATTTTTTCTGGTATCTCATTTCCTGGCTCTGTCCGTCCTTTACGCCGAAGAGTCGCGGCCCCGGGTCCGGGAATTCGGGCTGAAGATAGGAGTGCTCGAGCCCGGCCCCCTCAATGCCATCACCGACGTGGCCGGAGTCAGGGTCGGACACAGGACTATCATCGAGGGAAACAGCATCCGGACCGGAGTGACGGCCATCATGCCTCACCCGGGAAACATCTTCCAGGAGAAGGTCCCGGCCGGAATTTACGTGGCCAACGGCTTCGGCAAGCTCCTGGGTTACACCCAGGTAGAAGAGCTGGGTTACCTGGAAACGCCGATAATCCTGACCAACACCCTGAGTGTGCCCGAAGCGGCCGCCGCCGTCATAGATTATATCCTGTCCCTTCCGGGCAACGAGCGGGTGGAATCAGTCAACCCGGTGGTGGGCGAGACCAATGACGGCTGGTTAAACGACATCCGGGCCAGGGCCGTTAAAAAAGAACATGTGCTGGAGGCCATCAAGGCCGCGGCCGAAGGCCTGGTGGAAGAAGGTTCGGTCGGCGCCGGCACCGGAACCACCTGTTTCAGCTTCAAGGGTGGAATCGGGACCGCTTCCCGCCGGCTTCCGGAAAATCGAGGCGGCTGGACGGTGGGGATTCTGGTCCAGACCAATTTCGGCGGGGTCCTGCAGATTAAAGGCCTGGCGGTTGAAGAATTATTAAAAAAGGACTCGCAGCCGGGTGAGAACCAGGCCCGGGTTCAGGAAAACGGTTCCTGTCTGATAGTGGTGGCCACCGATGCCCCGCTGGACAGCCGCAACCTGAAACGCCTGGCCAAAAGGGCCCTCCTGGGCATTGCCCGGACCGGCGGTTATTACTCCAACGCCAGCGGCGATTATGCCGTGGCTTTTTCCACCGCTCCCCAGGTCAGGCTATCGGCCGGACAGCGCAGTCTGACCCAGAACATAGAAGTTGTCCGCAATGAAGCTATGTCAGCTCTCTTCCAGGCCGCAGCCGAGGCGGCCGAAGAAGCTATCCTGAACTCACTTTTCAGGGCCGCTGCCGTGACCGGAAAAGACGGGCACCGGTCTGAACCGCTGCCGCTCAGCAGGTTGAAATCCTGGCTGGAGAAATTCAAGGATGAATAAAAAAGCCACCAAAACCGCAGGGATACTCGGAGGCATGGGGCCGGAAGCCACCGCCCGCTTCTTCGAGCTAATCATCAAGAACACAGCGGCGGCTGTCGACCAGGAGCACCTTAGAATTATCATTTATAATTTTCCCCAGATTCCAGACCGGACCAGGGCGGTCCTCTACGGCGGAGAAAACCCGGTGCCCTGGATGGTGACAGGTCTCAAAGTCCTGGAAAAAGCCGGGGCCGAACTGGTGGCCATTCCCTGCCTGACCGCCCATTATTTCTTGCCTGAACTCAGGCGCCGGAGCCGTCTGCCGCTGCTGGACCTGGTAGCCGAAACCGTTCGCTGGACAACCTCCAGCTTACCCGGCCTGAAAACCGTCGGCCTGCTGGCCACTGAGGGAACGGTGGCCACCAGAATTTTCCATAAAGCTTTTGCTCGCCGCCGGGTCCGGCTGCTGGAGCCATCGGCTGCGGGCCAGAAAAAGATCATGGAAGCCATTTACGGCCGGAAAGGAATCAAGGCTGGTTTCACCGGGTCGGGGCCAGCCAGGCTGCTGCAGGAAGCCGCCCGGGAATTAATTAACAGGGGAACTGAAGCCATAATCGCCGGCTGCACCGAAATCCCGCTGGTGTTGAAGCCTGACCGGCTGCCGCTGCCTCTGATTGATCCCATGAACATCGGAGCCAGAGCGCTGATTGTCAAAGCTGGTGGCCGGGTGAGGGAGCAACCCCTTCCTTGACAAAATCCAGCTAATCAAGTATAAAATCACTGACTTTCCAGAAGTAAGGAGGTGAAATTTAGTGGCTTTTGTAGTGGTTGACGACGGAGAAAGTCTGGAATCAGCTCTCAGACGGTTCAAGAGAAAAGTTCAGCAGGAAGCAATCATCAAGGAAATCAAGAAGCACTCGGTTTATTTAAAACCCGGGGAAAAGCGGCGGCTGAAAGAAGCTCAGGCCAGAAAAAGAATGCGCCGCCGGCTCAAGAGAGAACGCGACTTCGAATATTGACCTTAATTCGGGAAAGTCTTCCTTAGCAGTCTGAATTTGGGAAAAGAGTTGTCGGGGTGAACTATTTAAAAAAGCCGTCCTGGCTCAAAGTCAAACTGCCATCTCACAGCGCTTATTTCCAGGTTGCCGAGATTCTGAAGAGCCGCGGTCTGCATACCATCTGCCAGAGCGCCCGCTGTCCCAACATCGGCGAGTGCTGGGAGAGGCGGACGGCTACCTTTCTCATCCTGGGCAACATCTGCACCAGGAATTGCGGCTTCTGCGCTGTGACCAAGGGCCAGCCCTTGCCCCTTGATGAGGGCGAACCAGAAGCTGTCCTCCAGGCCGTGAAAGAAATGAACCTGCGCTATGCGGTTATAACCTCGGTCACCCGGGACGACCTGCCCGACGGTGGCGCCAGTCATTTTGCCAGGACCATCGAGCTGATTAAAAAACAGCTGCCGGAAACCAGGGTGGAGGTCCTCATCCCCGATTTCCAGGGAGAAGAAAGATGGCTGGCCAGAGTTCTGGAAGCCAGGCCGGATGTTCTGAACCATAACCTGGAAACCACCCTGAGCCTCTATCCCCGAATAAACCGGCCCGAGGCCGCTTATTCTCGCTCCCTCCAGGTGTTGAAAATAGCTGCCAGACTGGGAGCGGTGACCAAATCCGGGCTGATGGTCGGGCTGGGTGAAAGCCGCCAGGACCTGGAAGGTGCCCTCAAAGACCTGAGAGAAGCGGGCTGCCAGTTGCTGACCATGGGCCAGTACCTCCAGCCCGGGCCGGGACAGGTGCCGGTCGTCCGTTATTATTCTCCCGAAGAATTTTCAGCCTGGCGGGAGTTCGCTCTGAAGCTCGGTTTCCGGGAGGTGGTGGCCGGGCCCCTGGTCCGCAGTTCTTACCTGGCCGAGAATCTTTACGAAGCCAGCAGGAGTTTCAACTGATGCGTTACCTGATTTTCTCCGACATTCACGGCAACCTGGAAGCTCTGGAAGCGGTTCTGGAGAACACCAGCCGTAAGAAAATTGATTATTACATTTTCCTGGGCGACCTGGTGGGCTACGGGGCCTCACCCAATGAAGTCCTGCAGAAGGTGACCTCCCTGAAGCACCTGATAATGGTCAGGGGAAACCATGACAAGGCGGTCTGCGGCCTGGATTCTATTCAGACCTTTAACCCCATCGCTGCCGCTGCCATCCAGTGGACCAGAAAAACCCTGTTAAAAAAATACATGAGCCTGCTGAGCAGTCTGGCTAAAGGCCCCCTGGTCATACATAAAAATATAACCATCTGTCATGGCTCGCCCTTCGACGAGGATTACTACATCTTCGGTGAATTTGATGCGGTGGAAGCTTTCGGTTATTTTGATACCCCGCTGTGCTTCTTTGGCCATACCCATTTTCCTTTCATTTACGTGGAAAGGGACCAGACAGTGGAAGGTACTTTCATCCAGGAAAATCCCTTCGAAATAAAACTGGAAAAGGGGGCCCGCTACCTTATCAACCCGGGTTCAGTCGGCCAGCCCCGCGACCGCAATCCCCGGGCTGCCTACGCCATATATGATTCCGAGCAGAGGCGGATAAAATTCTA
>DMVN01000184.1:8616-11928 GCA_003476685.1 Acidobacteriota bacterium
TCATCTAATTTAATTTTTCCCGGCTTTAAGGCAGCGTTACCATCATGTTGTCGGGTCTTCCTTATCACGGGCAGCCAGCAAAAAATAGAAAAAAATGAAATGAAATAAAAACAGTCGTGGATTTTTTTACCCGGCGACCATAGCTTTCAACCCAGCCAGGTGGAAGCCAGAGAACAAGGTCTTTATTATTTGACTTTGATCTGATTAAAAAATCTTAAGGCGGGGATTGGCGTAGCAGTAAAGGCAGGCCGCCGGGCAACTCTGGGCGTAACTGCCAATATCAATGGATTCGGTGCACAGGCAGTCTGGCCTCTGGGTTCTGTCCTTCTGAGTGGAAGCCGGTTCCTGGCGGGGGTGGAGTTGAGACAGCCAGGCCCCGTCAATGCAGGCCGAAGCTTTAATGCCCTGGAGGGCAGCCACCTCAGCCTGGCTGCAGCTCCAGAGCTCCAGGCCGTATTCTCCGGCTGTTGCCACCAGCCTGGCCACTACCTTTTTCTTTTCCTCAAGACCCGGGTCATAAAAATCAAGCCCGGCCTTAGCCGCCCGGGCCACCGCTTTCCTGTACCACTGAGTGAAGCTAAACCTGACCGTTCTAATTCCCAGGCGGCTGATGGCCCTGGCCAGTAGCGAGAAAAAATCAAGGTTGGATTTAAGCTGGCCGCTTTCTCTCCAGAAAATTATCGGGTCAAAACGGATGGAAATCCTTTCCGGGCGGCCGGCGACCTCCAGCAGGGCCGGAAGCTGTTTCAGGGCCGCCGCCGGCGGCGGGGCCAGCCTTTCCAGGAAGCTTCCGCCTAACCCGGTTATGGTGAAATGAAAATAGACCTGGTCATAGCCGGACAGGAGGTCCCTGAGCTCGTGCTGGTTGTCCAGGAGCGGCTGGAAATTCTTGGACCACAGAACCAGGGTGTGAACCAGGTCCGGGCTGAGATCCACCCGGACCTGACGCCTGCTTCCGTGATGGAAAAAACGCGCTTCACCACTTTTAAGGCTGGCGGCCAGCCAGCCCGAATAGTGGGCCACCAGGTCGGTTCTTCTGGAAGCACTGATTATCTTCTTAAACATCTTCCGACCCCGTGACCAGGAGCCTGGCACTTATTTTTCTGGCTGATAAAGGCTGCCCTTAATCTAACCAGCCTAACCTAATTTCATCGTTTTTCAATGGTCTTGTTCCATCTTCTCCAGCTTTAAGGTAATTCATTCTACTTCGCCCAGCCTATGGTTTAGTATAATCCGGAATAGAATTTTCCGGAATATCACTACCTCGAGCCCAAAAGGCGAGTAAAAGCAGCCAGCCGCCTTAAAGAGGGGAATAAATAGTTGACCGCCGTCTTAGAGGCCTTCCTCTTCTTCTTCACTTTCCCGGAATAGGCGGTCGCCCAGGGTTTCTCCGATGAAGAAATAAAAAAGGAAGAAATAGAAAAAGGTCAGTATCAGCAGGTAGAGCAACAGGCCGCTGCTGGCCAGCCCCAGCAGCTTAAAAATGGTGGTCTGCATGGACCTGGCCGCTATCCAGATTGACACCAGCCAGAACATCACCAGGAACAGCAGGTCAAATATTTTAGCCTTAACAAAATTCTTAAAGCTCAGGGGAGGCAAAGCCCGGCCTTCTGCCGCCCGGCGGCTGCCGGCAGCCAGACCGCTCCCGGCTGCCGGGGACACCGGGGTTGGCCTGAAAATTACCTCAGTGGTTGTCCGTTCCCTTTCTTCTCTTTCTTCTTCGAGCTCCATTTCCAGTTCTTCCGCCGTTTCCTCCTCTGGCTCAGCCAGCTCTACTTCGCTTCGGGTCAGTTTTTCCGGGAAGCCCATGGTGGGTTCGGTGGGCGTCTCTTCTTCTTCCAGCCACAGCTCGTCTGTCTCGGCCTCCACCTTTTCCGGTTCCTTGACCTCTCCCGTTTCTTCAGTTCCGGCCAGTAATTCAGTGGAAGCTGTTTTCACTTCTTTTATCCAGGATGGGACTTCTCCGGTTTCCACCTTTCCCGTTTCGCCCGATTTTAACTTTTCCCTTAGATGCTCTTTTTCTTTTTCCTCGAGCACCCGGAAGAAATCTTCCACTTCGCGCCGACCAAGCTCGGCCGTGGCCCCGACTTTATCCAGTTCGGCTGATTCAAAAGTGGCTGAAGGAGCGGCGACTTCCTCTTCCGTCTCAATTTCATAAGATTCAGCCGCCTGTCTTTTTTCCTTGAGGCCCAGTTCCTCTACCATCCGCGTTACCAGTCCTGGTTGGTCGGGCTGTTGGTTTTTCCGATCTGTTTCTTCCGGTTCCTGTTCACGGGATAGTTCTTCCACCATTCGGGTAACCAGCCCGGGTCCGGATACGGCCGGCTTTTCAGTTCTGGGTGCTTCCTCGGACAGGACCTCTTTCTTTATTCTTTCAATCAGGTATTCTTCTGTTTTCCGGGCTCCGGATTCTTCTGGCTGGCCAATTTTCCTGGTTTTATCCCGGGGAAAAGGCAATTTTTCTTCTTCAGAAAAAATAAGGTCTTCAGGCCTGGTTTTCTGGCGAGCCCGGCCGGTCAGCTTTTCTATCTCGGCTTCTTCCAGGGCAGCGGTATCTTCTTCCACCAGGATGACTTCGGACTTTTCTTCTTCCTCTTCTTCCTCTTCTTCGTCCTCCTCTGCCTCTTCTCCTTCAGCTTCTTCTTCCAGCTCTTCCTGCTCCTCTTCGGTCAGGCTTTCCTTCTCTTCTCTACCGCGGTCATCTTCAATTATCTTATCACCCGGGATTTCTTCTTCGATTTCTTCGTCTTCCGGAAAAAGGAGCTGGGTGCCGCAATTCTTGCAGTATTGATCCTGGTCGCTGATCAGGGCCCGGCAGTAGGGACAGCGCTTGATACCCATAATGTTTTCGCTGTTTTATTTATAAAACTAAAAGAAATTTCTGTCAAATGAATTTTTCTTTCCGGTTAAGACCTGGTATCCAGTTTAAGGGCAGTATTTGGAAGCGACGCGGTGGCAGTCCGGCGGTTGGGGTTGGAGCAGAAGAAGCGGAGAGATTTATCAGGTTAGTGCTTGAAAAGGCAGGGCTTCCTCCGTTAAAAATTTTGCTGAAACTTTTAACAGAAAGGAGGAAGCCCCACTGACAGAAAATATATACCCTGCTTGCTGTGAACTTTTCAAGAGTACGCCGCTCCCGGCCAGAAACCGAAAAAAGACCAACCAGCACGACCGGGTCGTCGCGGTCCGCGAATTTAAGCCCTCTCAACCGGATATGGCCCACTTGCTAGGCGGGCTCAGCCACCCCTGTCTCTTGGGACTGTATAGACACCTGTTGCCAGGCAAAAAGCAGAAAAATTGAAAAACCAGAAAAAA
>DMVN01000080.1 GCA_003476685.1 Acidobacteriota bacterium
GGCGGCTGACGAATTGTTGGTAGCGGCGATTAAAAGCCCGAAAAACTGCTTCCAGGGCGGGCTTCAACAGTTCAGAAATCGACCGGAAGACCCGGGAAAATAGCCAGCCAACACTTTTAATAATGGTCCGGGTCAACCACAATGTCAGGAGAACCAGGTTGTAGGCCAGAAATTTAAATCCCAGCCAGGGGTAGGCCCACCTGCTTCTGGTTCCACCAGCCGCCCGTATCTGGCCAGGACTGAGGAAACGAAAATCCAGGCCGATTCTTTCCGGCCTGGCCAGCAGCCTTTCCCGCGAGGCCAGCATCGGCAGCAGGGTGACCGAAACCAGCAGGGCCGAGAGCAGGGTATAGGTAACGGNNNNACGATGGTGGTCAGCACCGAAGCCGCTACCGGGCTGATCACTTCCCTGGTGCCGGTGCTGGCGGCCTCTTTCACCCCAGCTCCGAGCTGCCGGTGCCGGAAAATGTTTTCCGAGACCACCACGGCCGTATCGTCCAGCATGCCCACGCCCAGGGCCAGGCCTCCCAGGGACATCAGGTTGAGAGTCATATCCCGCAGGAACAGGATGTTAAACACCCCGATTATGGAAATGGGAATGACTGTCCCTATGATTAAAGGAGATTTCCATTCCTGTAGAAAAATTAACAGGGTTAGAAAAGCCAGGATGGCTCCCTGGATGATTTCTTCTCTGGCGGAAGCGATGGCACTCTGGATATAGCCGGCCTGCTCGGTAATGACCTCCAGGTTGATTTCCGGATTTTCCTTCTTGATTTGCTCGATGACTTTCCGGGCCATCTGGCTCACCCGGACGGTGTTGGTCCCGTACTCTTTCCTGATCAGCAGGCCGATGCTGTCGCGGCCGTTGAGCCTGGTAGTGCCCTCTCGTTCTTTCATGCTGTCCACCACCCGGCCGAGGTGCTTGAGCAGCACCACGCCCCGGTCCCCGGTAAATTTAACCGGAATTTCTTCAATTTCTCGAACGGTGCCGAATTCCCCGGCAATTCGCAGTGAGTATAAGAATTTACCCTTGCGGATGGTCCCGCCGTGCAGGCTCTGGTTGAAACCGGAAATTTTCCGGGAGACGGTTTCCAGGCTCAGGCCGTAACTGGCCAGTTTTTCTGGCTCCAGCTCAACCTGGATTTCCCTTTCCACCCCGCCCGTGATTTCTACCGCGGCGATGCCCTCAATCTGCTCCAGCCTGGGCTTGATCATTTCCTCGGCCAGTTCTTTTAATTCCAGCAGGCTGCGCTGCCCGGTCAGGGCCAGGGTCATGATGGGGCTGCTCTGGGGGTCAAGCGAGATGATGATTGGTTTTTCGCAGCCCTCGGGCAGGCTGTCCCGGGCTGAATCCAGGCGCTCCCGGGTGTGGAGCAGGGCAAAATTCATGTCGGTGCCCCAGACGAATTCCAGGCTGATGAAGGAAAACCCTTCCTTGGAAACCGATTCCACCCGGCGCAGGCCGGGAATCCGGCTGACCGAGGTTTCCAGCGGCACGGTTACCAGGGTTTCGACTTCTTCCGGGGCCACTCCCGGATACTGGGTGATGACCGACAGCCGAGGATAGCTGATGGAGGGCAGAAGGTCGATGCTCAGGCGACTCAAAGACACCACGCCCAGCAGGATGATGGCTATAAAAAACATCAGGGTGGTGACCGGGCGCTCGATGGAAAATCGGGCAGGGTTCATGACTGTTTCTCCAGCAACTGGGTTTAGTCAACGACCCTGACCGCGGAATCGTGGGCCAGGGTCAGGTGGCCCTCGATTATCACCTGTTCGCCTTCACTGACGCCCTCCAGGACTTCGACGTACTGTTCATTTTCTTCGCCGGTCTGGATGTATCGCCATTTGGCCAGCCCGTTTTCCACCACAAACACCAGGGGGCGGCCACCGCGAACCAGCACCGCGGCCTGGGGGACAAGAAGCCGGCCGGGGAAAACGTCTGAAACTATTTCCACTTCGGCGTGCATTCCGGGCTTGATTTCTCCGGAGGGATTGTCCAGTTGAATAAAGACGCTGCAGGTCCTTTCGGTCGGGCTGACCAGCGGGCTGATGGCGGCCACCCGGCCCTGCAAGACTTTACCCGGGTAAGCTGAAAAACGGACGTCGGCTTCCCGTCCGACCTTAATTTTACCGATGAGGGTTTCCAGGACTTTGGCTTCTATCTTAAGCTGGCTGAGGTCTACCAGAGTGCAGATTTCCCTTCCGGCTTCGATGTTTTCTCCGGGAGAGACTTTGACCTGGGTGATGATGCCAGAAAAGGGAGCAGTGATTTTAGTTTTTGCCAACTCCATCCGGGCTCTTTTGACATTAATTTCAGCCTGAGTCAAGCCCTTGGAAGCGGCGATTATTTCGTCTCTCTTCAGACCGCTGCTGATGAGAGCCAGTTCGTAATCCCGCCGGGCTTTGTCCAGTTCGGCCTGGCTGATGCGCCCTTGCTTGTGGGCCGCTTCAGCCTGGAGAAAAGCCTCTTCTGCTTTTTTCAGTTTCTCCAGGTCGGAAGCGTTGTTGGTCAGCTCCGGTTGTTGGAAGAGGTGGTCCAGTAAAAGCTCGGACAGGGCTTTAAGCCTTGAGGCCTCATCCTGCTCCAGTTGCAATCTATAAGGCGTGTCGTCCAGCTCGGCCAGAACCTGGCCAGCTTGCACCTTCAGGCCTTCCTGGATGTTGAGCTTCTTCAGCACTCCCTTGACTTCAGCTTTCAGGACAACTTTTTTTTCGGTAAAAACCTCGCCAGGAGACTTGATTCTTTTTTCCAGGTCCGCCACCCTGACCGTGGCCACCTTGACTGGCAAAGGGACGGAGGCCGGGGTTTCAGCTGCCGGTGGGGTCGCGGCCGGTCCGGAGGCGTTATCATGTTTCTGGGCTGATTTCTGGGCCAACCAGATTCCAGCCACGGCAGCCATAATTACCAGGATTACCAGGAAAATGACCAAGAGTCTTGACCGCTGGTTCATGTTTTCCACCTTTTTTTTACTAATATTAAATACGACGGAAAAAGTCAAAGAGTTATATCACCGGGGTTCAAATAAATCGTCGGACAGTCTAATTAACGCGGGAATGAGATTTTTTTTATAAAAATGGATATAATATCGGTTCTCAGAGCTTTTACGGCCGGGTCAGGCCGAAAGGTCAGAAAGAGCCGGTTTGCATCTATTTTTTGTGGCCTGGAGTTTATATGAGTAACCGGGCTGAAAAGCTGAGCCGGCTTCAGGGCCGATCCGGGAGAAACAAGGAAGGTTGACCATGAACTCAGGCAAAATTAAGTTCTTCTCGAAAAACAAAGCTTTATCTCTGGCCGGCCTGGTTATGGCTGCCTCTGTTGTCGTGATTCTGCTCCTGCTTGGATTCAGGGTCAGTCCGGCCAGGTCGCCGCTCGCTCCGGCTGAACTTTCTCCCGGAGTTAACCTGGCCAGGATTTCACTGCCCTTCGTTGAAAACTGGGGGCAGTGGGACAGCCGGGTACGGTTCAAAGCCGACCTTTTCTCCGGAGCTCTGGTGGTGACAGAAGAAGAACTGGTCTACGGCCTGGTCTCTGCCCGACCCGTGAAAGTTGAAGCGGATACCTGGATTGAAGATTGGCCCGTCTCCGGCCCGACCAGCTCCCGGATGCTGGTTTTCAAGGAAAAATTCCTGGCAGCTGACGGCCGGGAGCTGTCCTTGACCCCTGCCGGGAAAGAAGCCGCCGAAACCGTGGTTTCCTGTTTTAACGGCCCGGATTCCACCTCCTGGAAGAAAAGGCTGGCCAGCTACGGCCGGCTGCGGCTTGGCCGTATTTATCCTGGAATAGACGTAGAACTCAAGGCCACAGGCGGCAACGTGGAGAAATTTTTCTACCTGGGCCCGGGGGCCAGGGTTGAAGATATAAATATAAAGGTTGAGGGCATTGAAGCCCTGAGCCTTTCAGACCAGGGCAATCTGGTTTTAAATTCATCTGCCGGTCCCTTGGAAATGGTCAAGCCGGTGGGCTACCAGGAGATAGCGGGCCAGCGCCACCCGGTGGAAGTAGCTTATGAGCTCAGGGACCGGGATGCATATGGTTTCAGAATCTCTGGCCCCTATGAACCGGATTTCCCCCTGGTGATCGACCCGGCCTTAAGCACCCTGTCGGCTTCAACCTTTATCGGCGGAACGGGCAATGACCGGGGATACTGCATCGGAGTTAACGTCTCCGGGAAGGTCTATGTGGCCGGCTACACCGTTTCCATCTTCTCTTCCGATTTTCCAACTACTACCGGCGTTATTGATACTTCAGCTAACGGCAGTTATGACATCTTTATCTCCAGGCTCAATAATTCCCTGACCCAGCTAGAAGCTTCGACCTACCTGGGGGGGAGCAACGCCGATTATGTTAATGGCCTGTCTATAGCTGAGGATGGCAATATCTTTTTGACCGGGATAACCAGTTCCAGGGATTTTCCGGTGACGGCTGGAGCTTTTCAGACTCAATACCAGGGCGGGGAATATGATGCTTTTGTGGTTAAGATTTCCCCCGACCTGGACCTGCTGCTGGGCTCAACTTATCTGGGTGGAAGCGGGATAGATTATGGAGCTGACCTCAAGGTCGTTCCAGCTTCTTATAACAACGATACCATAGTGGTAGTAGGCATGACTGACTCGGCCGATTTTCCAGTGACTCCCGATACATATGGCACCAGCCTCAGGGGCGGGCAGGATGCTTTTGTGGCCGTTATGTATAATTCTCTCGGCAGTCTGAATGCCACTTTTATCGGCGGCAGCGATTATGATATCGCTTCGGCGGTAGCGGTGGATGGGCTGGGTCACTTCTGGGTGGCCGGACGAACCAGGTCGGCCGATTTTCCGGTTACCCTCCACGCCTTCGATCGGACCTATAACGGAGATTACGACGGCTTTGTTCTCCACCTGCACCATCAGCTTAACGTTCTCTATAGCTCGACCTATATTGGCGGCAGCGGAGCTGATTTTCTGTACGATCTCGGTCTTAAAGGTGAGGTCAACCCCGAAGTTTATGTAGCCGGCTATACCAGCTCCAGCGATTTCCCGGTGACCGAGTCGGCCTATGACAAGACCTTCTCCGGTCTGTCCGATGTCTTCGTGTCCAAGCTGGATACTTCCCTCAGTTACCTGGTGGCCTCGACCTTTCTGGGCGGTGTGGCCGAAGACCGCTGCCGGGCGATAGTGGTCGATGCCAACGGTAACCCCTATATCGCCGGCTGGACCAGGTCAGCCGGCTACCCGATCACTTCCTTCACCTACGACCCCAGCCATAACGGGGGCTGGGACGCTTTCGCGACCAAGCTCTCGGTCAAGCTGGGCGCTGTGCTGGCTTCAACTTTTATCGGGGGGAGCGCTGATGACCTGGCTTACGGGCTGGCTATCGATGACGCTGGTAATGTTTACGTTACCGGTTACACCCAGTCCTCAACTTTTCCCATGACCGAAGGAACCTATGACAAGGAGATCAGCGGCACCGATGTTTTCGTGGCCAGGTTCGCGGCTGTTGGCAGCTATCAGCTGACTGTCAGCCGCTCGGGAGATGGTTCCGGTTCGGTTACCAGCGTTGACGGCGGAATAGATTGCGGCTCTGATTGCTCTGAAACATATGATGAAGGATTTATCGTTACCCTGAAAGCGGAGCCGGCAGAAAATTCAGTCTTTGGCGGCTGGAGCGGCGATGTGACCAGCCCGGACAACCCGATCCATGTCACCATGGATTCAAACAAGAACATCACGGCCAGGTTTGCTCCGGCCGAAGCCACCTATACCCTGACCGTGGTCAGGTCCGGGCCGGGAAATGGTACCGTCACCAGTGAAGATAAAGAGATAGATTGTGGAGACGCCTGCTCGGCCACCTATCCGGCGGGAACCCTGGTCAAGCTAACTGCTACTCCCGATGAACTGTCAGGCTTTGAACGCTGGGATGGCGACATCTCAGGCACCACCAAGACTATCAGCTTCCTGATGGATGGCGACAAGACGGTGGTGGCGGTCTTTGGTCCCTATCCTCTGTCTGACCTGACCGGTGAGTGGAGCAGCCTGAAAGTTTCCAGATTCCTGGGACAGACGTTTGTCCTGAGCGGTTTTCTGAAGCTGATCAACGACGGGGATGGAGAGCTCAAGGGTAACTATAAGATATCCTATTACCTGTCGGCCGACGGTCAGAGCCTGGATACCCTGCTTGAAACCAGGAGTCTCAGCTATAACCTGGCGCCCGATTCCACCAGGATTATCATCGTGGCCTGGTATCTAAGCCAGAATTTAAATCCTTTCGGAAAGTACCTGGTGGCGATTCTTGATGCCGACAATGAGATAGAAGAGAAGGATGAGAATAATAACCGGGTTGTCTTTGGACCGATTACTGCTGCCACCGAAAACGGGAGTACCGGCCTGGAACAGAAAACAGGCGTCAAGAAGCTCTCGGAAGCCATCAAGGGCAAAATCGGAAAATAATAAGAGACGGCGGAGGCCAGAATGAAGCTAAGAGCACTGCTGCTAAGTTTGATGATACTGCTGACCGCAACCCTGGGGGCGGAACCCCGGGTGACTTTTTCTCTGAGGGGCGGCTATTATGTGCCTTCTTCTTCAACTTTTAATAAACAGTATGTACCGGCGGTCAATGCCAGCCTGAAGCAGCTGTCCGATTTTCTGGCCGACCAGGGGCTATCCGGTGCCAGCCGCAACCTGTCCGAGATAACAGGAATCATCTCCTTCGGGGGCGAGCTGGAGATCAAGACCGGGCTGCAATTTTATGTGGCTTTGGGCAGCGAGTACCTGTTCAAGAATGTTACCAGTGAGCTGAAACTGGCCGGAACGATTCAGACGGTGGCAGTTGATGTTTCCCAGGAAGGCAAAATCGGGCTGTCCAGTCTGCCGGTATTGTTGACCATCAGAATTAACCTGCCGATAACCACGGTCCGCGTCTATCTTGGCGGGGGAATTGGTTACTATTTCAACCGGGCGGTAATCAATGAAAAATGGCTCTGGCAGGAAAACCTGATCAAGGTTTCGGAAGGTAGCCGGAAAATCGTGGCCACCTCCCAGAATATTTTCCCCCATGCCAACCTTGGAGCTGACCTGGCCGTTTCCTCCAGGTTTTTCCTGAGTGCTGATATCAGGGTGCCCTTCGGCACGATTAAGAACTTCAAGATAAAGAGTGACTCGCTCGATGCCAGCACCGTCGGTCAGAACCTGACCTTCATCAACAGCGATGGTCTGGAAACCGACTTCCAGTGGGAACTGGTCGGGCCCAATATCTCGATTAACCTTAAATATAAGTTTTAAGCTTCGACTAGAATTACCCGCCAGCCTGGCCTGGAAAGCGACCGATACCCGCTTAAAACCCTGCTTCACTGGTATTCATTTTTGTTTTCCTGCCGGGGCGGTAACATCCAGGCCTTACCAACCAGCCGGGACTTTGTTGGCTTCTTTCCTACGGGCCGGGGCCTGATAAGATTACAGACAGCAAAGATTTTTGTTGACCCGTAGATTTATTTAATGCTATAAGAAACAAAGAGATGGGAGTGAAGAGGGTGGGGCGGCAAACGAAAGCCGGGTAAGGAGGAAAAATGCCTCCAGCGGGCAAGAAAGTTTTTTCAGGTCAGCGTTTTGAAACCATCATTGCCATCATCATCGTTCTGGCCATCGTGGCCATCGGTGTCCTGGTCCATTATAAGTTCTATCTGCTGAATTTCTTCTTCCTACCGGTTATTTTTTCCGGCTATTACCTGGGGCACAGGAGAGCGGTGTTGATTGCCCTGAGCTGCATTCTTCTGGAAGCCTTGTACCTCGTTTTTTCCAGGCAGGTATTCGGGGTTCAGTTCAGCCTCAGCCGGGATGACCTGATATTCCTGATTTCCTGGGCGGTATTTCTCTTCCTGACGGCCTGGATCGTCGGGCTGCTGAGCGAGAGGCGAGAAAGAGAAGTCTTCAACCTGAAGAGGGCTTATGCCGGAATTCTGTCCATCGTCCTGAAATACTTAGAAGTGGGGGAGGAGGGTAAGTCCCAGGCAGAAAAGGTGGCCGACCTGGCCGGCAAGATTGCCGGCGTTCTGGAAATTAACAAGGCTGAAGTGGAAAACATTAAATCGGCGGCCCTGCTGAGCGACATGCAGGAACTCCAGACCTGCCTGCCGCTGTTCAGCCAGACCACCCAGTATATGGAGCACGAAAGCCTGGCCCAGCTTCAGCTAACCGACCGGGAAAAAATAATGCTGAAGACTGCAGCCCTGATACTATCGGAGATTCAGCCTCTTCTTCAAAGCTATTATGTCCACTACCGCCAGAGAGCCGGAGAAATTGATAAGAGTCTGAATGCTATCCCGCTGGGGGCTTCCATCATAGCTCTGGCCGAGCTCTACGTCAGACTATCCCGCCATGGAAAAGTCAAGCTCGGGCCGGAAGAGATTACCTCTTTGGAAGATATCCGCAAACTCAAGGGTCGGTATTTTCCAGAAAAGGTGGTGGAGGCCCTGCAGCTGGTCGTATACTGATTCTATCTTTGCCTCCCCGCAGATTATAATCAGATGTCAAGCCAGTTCATAAAAATTGCTGGAATCGACCTGGCCGGTTCACCGCGCCGGCCGACGGGCTTCTGCCTGATTGACGGAAAGCAGGTATTTCTCAAGGTTCTGTTCACAGATGAGGAAATTGTGGAGGAGGTCTTGGCTGCCAGGCCAGAGCTGGTGACAGTAGATGCACCGCTGAGTTTACCTCCAGGCCGCCAGACCATCAATGAACGAAACGCCTTTCATTTTCGACCCTGTGACCTGGAATTGCGGAAAAGAGGGCTAAAATTTTTTCCCATTACTCTTGGGCCGATGAGGATGTTGACCGAAAGAGGGCTCAGGCTGAAGTACCGCCTGGAAAAAGTAGGTCTCAGGGTTATTGAAGTATATCCGGGAGGAGCTCAGGATATCTGGAGGTTACCCCGGGCCAGACAGAACCGGGCCAAACTCCAGGCCGGCCTCTTGAAAAGGCTTAGCCAGGATTTCGGACTGAATTTAGCCAGACCGCGCAAGTCTAAGAAAAGCTTCAGCCCTGATGAACTGGATGCCCTGACGGCCGCTCTGGTTGGGTTACTCTGCCTGCAGGGAAGGGCTGAAATCTATGGCCGGGAACCTTGGATAATAGTTATGCCGGGAAATATCTGAAGCCCCTGTTAAATGGCCAAAATTCATCTTGTTGCTCTTGATAATTTTAAAAAATTTCTGAAAAACCAGTTATCCTCTGAGCAAGAATGGCCACTCAGATTCTCAGCAGGTAAGAAACCTTAAGAGTGGTGGAACGTCCCTTTTCCACCTCAATGAATTCTTTATGCTGGCTGGTCTTGAAGCTGAGCTGAACGATGCTGCCGGCCCCCAGGTAATAGCCAAGAAGAAGGTCAAAATTATACTGGTCTTCTCTGGTCTCCCCGAGGATTCTGGTGCTGATAAACAGCTGATGGGTTATCTGGTAATGAAGAGAGGCTAGGTAGGTTAAGCCCGAAAAGATTTTTTCTCCGGTCTCAGACAGGTTTTGCTGGATGTAATCGGCTCCGAGGGAGATTTCCACATTACTTCTGGGTTTAAGCGAAAAAGAAGCTTCCAGGTCCAGCTGGCTTCCGGGCAGAACTGCCGTGAAGTCTTCATTATAAATTCCTTTTTTCTGCCAGCCCAGCTCCAGGTTAAGGTCCTTAAAAAAACCGCCTTTTTCCCAGCCGAAATCAAGCCGACCGCCGTAAACGCTGAGGAATTCTCCGTTCCAGATGAGTTCTTCATTCTCGTTTTTAACCTGATACTGACTTTTCCCACCAAAAGCTCGCAGGTTGAAATCTATCCGGTTGAAGAAATCCCAGTTGAGAGAAAAATCCACCCGTTCGCTTACTTTCAGGCCGTGGGAATTCTCGTTGAGGCTGCCGCTCAGGCTCAGGCTGAAGCGCTGCACCGTTCCCTGGTTAAAGCGCCAGGCATAACCCAGTGTTCCGTTGAGGGCCTGAAAATCCAGGCGGTTAAGGTAGCCGGCTTTTAAGCTGACGTTATCTTCTATTCTCTGAAAACCAAAGGACATCTGCACTCCAGCATCTGGCCAGCGGTTCATTTCAATCATATGAATGCCATTTCTGGAGTAGTCAGAGGTGGAATCAAAGGAAAAGATACTGGCACCTCTGAGGTAATAAATGTCCTTAAAGTTAAAACTGTAATCAAAGGCCACATTCTGGTTGGTGCTGGCTTCTTCTTTAACCCCCGTGTAGTAGATTCCAACCTGAGAATTTCTGAAAACATCTTTGGTTATTCTGAAAATTCCAAACTGAGATGAGCCGTAATCCGTTTTGTTCAGAGCTCCCAGAAGACCAAAAGAAAAGCCATCGGTTTTGCCAGTTATTTTGGCCGCCAGACGGGGGTCCTTAATACGGCGGGAGTAGAAAATTCTCACGCTGGCTGGCCAGCTGAAACCTTGCTCGGTTTTCAGGCGGAAATACTCACTGCCTTCACTGAAAAAGGGTCGGTTTTCCCGCAGGTAATTTTCATACGGAGACAGCTGGTAGATGAAGGGATCGGACTCTACCTGGCTGAAGTCCGGGCTGGCCGTGATATCTAAGTAAAGGTTGGGCTTAATTCCGTATTTGACATCAAGCCCGGCCGCCAGTTTATCGTCCTTTTCTTCTTCCCAGCGACTGGAACGAACTCCGAGGTAAGGATAGAATTCCAGGTTCTGTCCCGGCCTTATCCCGCTCAGACCGCGAAGCTCAGCCATCTGCTGAAGTCGGGGCAGGTCTCTTTTGACCTCGGTCCAGTAATCGGTTTCGTTCAGGCGATGGAGGTAGCGGACAAAGTTTATTCCCCAGACCTGCTCGCTGGAAGATGAAAAGCGCAGGGATTTGAAAGGAATGGCCATCTCGGCTGCCCAGCCATCTTCCCTTATCCTGGCCCCTGATTTCCAGATAGTCTCTACTGAATTTTTCTGAACTCCCCTGGGATTGACGGTAAAAGAGACGCTGGTGCGGCGGTCGTTGTAGGTATCAAGAATCACAGTGATAGAGTCATTGTTCTGAAATCTATTGCGAGGTGTGAGCTCGGCCCAGATTTTTTCTGGCTGGGAGTCCTTCATCAAAAAAGCGAAGTAAAGATATTTATCATCATAAGCAGCCCAGACGTAAGTCTCTTCTGAAGCTGGTGCTCCGTTAAGGGGGTTGTACTGGACAAAACCTGAAACAGGCTGAATTTCCTTCCAGCCCGGGTCGTCCAGCTGACCGTCAATTTTGGGTGGGGTATCTGTTCTCTGGATGTAAAGGACTTTGGTCCTTTCCTGCGAGAAGAGACGAAGCCCGCTGAGTAGTATAACTATAATCAGAGCTAAGACCCATAAAAGTTTTATTGCCAGCTTCATTTTCTCTCAAACCTTCGATCAGTTAAGGCGAATCTTACTCCTTAAATGTTTTTAAGATTTTACAAAAAGGCAACCTGAGAAAAAAGAGGTTTTTGGATTTTTAACGGAATCTTAAACCGAAGTCTTCTATTCCAGGGTCAGCAGGTACTGGTCCAGCAGGTAAGGCAGATTGAAGCGGTAGCCATAAGCCCGCAGAAACTCAATGATGGTCACGAAATCGGTCTGGCCGGCGCGGTAGTGCTCCAGCAATCTCAAAAAGTGTTGTCTCTCTCCGGGGCTCAAACGGGGGGAAACATAGCCAAACATGTGATTCAGGGCATTGAGCAGGTTGGATTTCCTGACCGGCCGGCTCAGGAGCCGGTAGAAAACCTGGCGGTACTCGGCCACCGTCTGCTCCAGGTTTCCCTTTTTATGCCCGGCCAGAACCTGTCCCAGGGTTTTCAAATCCTTCTGGCTGATGGACATAAACAGGTACTTGGCCCGGGAATGAAAATCAATCAGGGATTTGATGTCCCGGCTGGACTGGCGGAATAGAAAATGCAGATAAACCCTGGCCAGGAATTCCCAGCGGAGCTCGCGGTTATTAAGGCGGCCTTCATCTATCAATGGAAGATGAGGACGTAGCCTTCTGACCGTGGC
>DMVN01000070.1 GCA_003476685.1 Acidobacteriota bacterium
GGAGCTGTCCGCTTCGAACGAACCGCGGCCGGTTTTGCCATCAGGACTGCAGCCCACAGTCCGAATTAGACAATGTTCTGACCCTGTACAGCGGTTTGACAGCTCCAGGCGGGGGTTGTATTATAATGTTGAGGGATGGTAATGCTCAGGAAAATAATATCCGTCTTCCTGTGTTTCGGCTTTTGTGGCCTGACCCTGCTGCTGGCCCAGGAAGAGAACCTGGCTGAGCTGGCCAGGAAAGAGCGGGAAAGACGGGAAAGCCTGAAGGGCAAGAAAGTCCGGGTGGTGACCAATAAAGACCTGGAGAAGTTAACCAAGGCTGAAGCCCTGACTCTGCCCCCTCAATCTGAAGAGGCAGCGCTGGCGAACAGAGAAGCTCAGCCTTTGACCCTGGCCCCGGAAGAATCCCAGGCGCGGCCGCCGGCCACCGTTCACCGGGTGACGGTGGAAAATCCGCCAGCCCAGAATTCCCAGGGTTCCGCAGGAAATTTTCCTGATACAGCTAAGAGTCGGGATGTGGCTGACGTCTCTCTGGAAGAAGCCTGGAAGAAAGCCCAGGAATACGTGGAGCTCCTGACGCTCAAACTCAATTCCCTCTGGGCCCAGTTTTACGGCCTGAGCGACATGAAATCCAAGGATTACATCCAGATGCAGATTAGCGAAACTTATGAAAAACTGACCAAGGCCCAGGAAGAAGAAGCCCGGCTGCGGCAGCTATACGAAAAACAGGTCAACCGAAAAAAAACCGAGTCGGCTTCGCCCCTCTGGATTAAATAACTATCTATTTCAACGGAAATAAACCTTCTCTATTCGCAGCCCTACCGGCCTGTCATCATTCAGGTCCGGATAAACCTGATTAACGGGCAGGGTCTTATCCACGGCCAGGGTCAGTTTCAATTCCGGGTCGGTTTTAGCAGAAAACGGGCCGAGCGAGTAGACTTTTTGGAACGGTCCGGGGCCCAGGGTGAATTCATCAAGCAGCCCGTCGTCAAGAAATAAAGACACGTTCAGGCTTTCCTGGTAGTTCCTTCCCCTGACCATTAGCAGGGCGGCCCGCCCCGGGTTTTCCAGAAGGCAGACGGCCCGGGCCCCGGTCCAGAGTTCATAGGATTGGTCGGAAACTCCGACCCGGGGTCTATCTATCTTTTCCCAGCCTTCCAGGAAAATCACCTCCGGGGCTTCGGCTGGGCAGGGTAGAAGTTTAATTTTCCTGGAATAAAGGACCAGCGGTTCGGCCTCGCCCGAATTTTCCATCAAGATACTGAACCCGATTTTCATGCCGGCGGCTGTTTTCGGGTTGAACCGATCGATAACCCGAGGGAAATAGATAAATTTTTCTATTTCGTAAACCCGGTTAGCCTGCCACCTGGAAACGGGGATTTCCGGGTCCAGGCTTTCCCGGAACAGGATTTTCTCCTGCCAGAGAGCCACGGCCACAATCCGGTAGTCTTTTTCCAGGGGTTGGAAGCCGGCGGTGGTGATGTACTTAACCTTTAACCGGGTGACCAGGTCATCGGTCAGCACCCGCTCGGAGAAAGAGGCATTGATGGCCAGGCCCTTGAGTGGCGGCTTTTTTTCGCAAGCGGTCAGGCCCCACAGACAGAGAAAGGCCAGCCCCAGGTGCAGAAAAACCGAATTTCTACTCAGACCAAGAAATTTTTCCATGCTCCAGCCTGCTGATTGATTACCAATTATAAAGGAACGCCGCCCTTTAATCAAAGACCCGGCTGTCGGTTGAAAATCAGCCGGTTATGGCTTATGATTATGGTACCTCATTTAGCCCTGTCTTTAGCCTGTAAGGAGAGTAAAGTGAGCAGCAGAAAAGCCAGGAAGGAGCCGGCTAAGAAGCCGCTTTTTGAGAGGCCATCGGGCCGGGCCTATGACGAGCTTCGGCCGCTTATCATCAAGCCGGATTACATGGATTTTGCCGAAGGCTCGGCCTACCTGGAAATGGGCAAGACCAAGGTGGTGGCCACGGCCAGCATCGAAGAAAAAGTCCCCCAGTTTCTGAAGGGCACCGGCTCCGGCTGGATAACAGCCGAGTATTCCATGCTCCCCCGCTCGACGGAGAAAAGGACGCCCCGCGAAAGAAACCAGGCTAAAATCTCCGGGCGGACCCAGGAAATCCAGCGCCTGATCGGGCGAGCTCTCCGGACCACTACCGACCTGAATCTCATCGGGGAGAGAACCATAATCATAGATTGCGATGTCATCCAGGCCGACGGGGGCACCCGGACGGCCTCGGTTAACGCCGGCTGCATTGCCCTGGCCATGTGCTTTAAGAAGCTGCTGGATGAGGGATTGCTGCCGACTTTTCCTCTGCGTCATCTGGTGGCAGCGGTCAGTGTCGGCCTGGTCGAAGGCCAGCGGCTTCTGGACCTGGATTATCAGGAAGATTCCCAGGCGGAAGTTGATATGAACGTGGTCCAGACAGACGAAGGCCGCCTGGTGGAAGTTCAGGCCGCAGCCGAGAAAGTCTCTTTTTCCAGGCAGGAGTTGAGCCAGCTACTGAAGCTGGCCGATAAGGGCCTGAAAGAAATTTTAGCCGTCCAGCGGACTGTCCTCAAAAAAATCCACCCGGTTTTTATCGCCTTTTAATAAGAAATTCCCATTTAAAAAACCAATCAATAGACTACTTTTTACCTCAGTTCTTTAATTAGCGAAAAATTCAATGGGGCTTCTACAGTCATTTGAAGGAGAAGCTGTTTAACCGGAAGCCCTTCTTCCGGAACAGGTCCAGACAGACTTCTACCACCCGCGGGTCATACAGCCGACCTCTGTTAACTTCTATTTCAGACAGGGCATCTTCCAGAGCATGAGATTCCCGGTACGGTCGGAACGAAGACATGGCTTCAACCACATCGGCTACGGCCATGATTCTGGCTTCTATCATAATCTGCTCACCCTTCAACCCGCAAGGGTAACCTGAGCCATCCATTCTCTCATGGTGTTGATAAACAATTTCAGCCACCGGCCAGGGAAAATTCATGTCTTTTAGTAGCTCGTAGCCAATGGCGGCATGGTTTTTTACCAGTCCCCACTCGCTTTCAGAGAGGATACCGGGCTTGTTGAGAATTTCAGAGGGGACGATGATTTTCCCAATGTCATGAATCTGAGCAGCCAGCCTTAGACCGTCAATCTGTTCAGGTGTAAGTCCCATTTCTGTGGCTATGGTTCTGGCCAACTCAGCCACCCTTTTTTGATGACCACCGGTGTAAGGGTCTTTTATCTCCACTATTTTGTTTAAGACCCTTATGGTTGCTCCAAAAGCTTTCCTCAACTTCTCCAGGGCCTCTTCCAGTCTGGATTCAATTCTTTTTCGCTCTGTAATGTCATGAGCCAGGACAATTTCGGCCGGCTGGCCCTGGTACTCGATAAAGTTAAACTCGACATCAACTTCAATTTTCTGGCCATTTTTATGCAGAAGGGTGCATTCTAATTTCTGAGAAACATTCGGGTCTGAATATCTCTGGCCGTAAAGGCTCATGATATCTTCCTTCCTGTCTTCTGACAGGTATTCGTCAATCCTAGTCTCGATAACTTCCTCAGGACAATAACCAAAGGTCTCAAGCACGGCCGGGTTGGCATACTTTATCACCCCGTTCTGAACGATGAACACCGGTGTCCGGGCCTGCTCTATAAGGCTGGAAAGAATCCTTTCTTTTTCCAGGAGACGGCTCTGCGATTCTACCAGCTCGCTTATGTCCCGTATAACCCCAATTATTTTCTGCTCCTGTCCATCGGTTGAACTCAACTGAAGATGACCGGTCCGCCCTTCCCGGTTATTCACTCTGACCGGGCCGAGAACAGAATTATCTGAGTTCTTAGTTAGTTCATACCACCATTTTTTAATTTCTTCTCTATCATCAGGATGAACTATGGTCTCGATAATTTTCTGAGCTGAGTCAGAGGCAAATTCAGTTTCGCTGATACCACAAAACTGAACGAAAGACTGGTTGCAATATTCAAATCGGTCTTTGCCAACAATGAAAATACCGTCACTGGCTTTTTCTACCAGAAGCCGGTATAAATCTTTTTTTAATTCAAAAAGGGTCTGGCGGTTAGACATTGATTCTACCGGAAGTTTAAGATTATTTGATTAAGCCGATACTCCTTAGCCCGTTTTCCTAAAATCTTTTAACTATCTTTTAAAGGCTTACTTAAAAAGCCAGCCCGCTTCTTTGATCATATAGAACTCTTTTTATTTAAATCGAACAGCCGTGTCAAGAAATTTTTTTAAAAAATGGGGTGATGTTTACCAACTGCCAGAGAGATATTAAAGTGGCTTTTGCTCAGAATATATTTCCAGGTCAAAACCCTTACCTTTTGAAAATTTTCAAGCAAGTTTTATGTCCGGCCCTGACAGGGGCCGACAACTCCGGACAAAAATAACAGACAGACAACCAATCATCAGGACGTTCCTGGTTAAACTCGTTTTTCAGACCCGGCAGGAGATTTAGTCTGGCCAATTGATTTAAATCATAGCCGACTAGACAATATACAACAATTAATACCGGTAATACCGGAATGTTTAAGCCAGGCGATGGATAATTAGTCAATTCCGGAACCTGTCCTTCGCCAGAGTGGGGTTCATGTTTCCCGGATACCATGTCTTAACCTGAAAGAAAATTCGGCTTGACTTTATTTATGGGAAGAATTAATATCTTTCCTTGAAAAAAAGACCTTTCAAGATAACCGGAAAAGGGTAAGTTAACTGATGCTGAAGAGTGAAGGTGTTTCTTTTCTCGGAGGCCCGGTCCTGCCCCGTGTTCTGCTATTCCCTGAGTTAATCATAAAATAATAACCGGAGGGAGGTTATCATGCCTTTAACCACCTGGCTTATCATCATCGGCTCCATCATTGTTTTTCTGGTCATAGTCGGCCTGGTCCTGGCTACTCATTACCGCAAAGTCGGACCCAACGAAGCCCTGATCATCGCCGGAGGCCGGAAAAGAACCATCACCCTACCTGACGGAACGAAAAAGAAAGTCGGTTATAGATATAAGCTGGGCGGCGGTACCTTTGTCTGGCCCTTCATTGAAAAAGTCTATGTTCTGCCGCTCGAAGTCATCAGCATCAATATCAAGACACCGGAAGTCCTGACCCACGGCGGCATCCCCATCCTGGCTGAAGCTTCAGCCCAGGTGAAAGTCGACTCCACCGACCTGGCCATCAGGCTGGCAGCCGAGCAATTCCTGGGAAGCGGCAAGGAAGGCATCCGGGATGTGGCCATGAACGTCCTGGAAGGCAAGGTCAGAGAGGTAATCGGCACTATGACTGTGGAGGAAATCTACCGCGGCCGGCAGGAATTCTCGAAGCGGGTGGCCCAGGCGGCCAAGGAAGATTTCACCAACATGGGCCTGGTGCTGCTGAGTTTTTCTCTTAAAGATATCAGCGACACCCAGGGCTACATTGATGCCCTGAGCAAGCCGGTCATAGCGGCGGCCAAGAGGGATGCGGCCATTGCTCAGGCTGAAACCGAAAAAGAAGCCATAATCAAATCTTCTCAGGCCCGCAAAGAAGCAGAAGTCGCCAGGCTACAGTCCGAAGCCCTGATCGCCAAGGCCCAGTGGGAAAATGAAGCCAAGAAGGCTGAATCGCAGACCTTTGTCAACCAGAAAAAAGCCCAGGCTGACTTTTCCTATGAACTGGAACGGACCCGGGTCAGCCAGGAAATAAAGAAAGAAGAAGCCAAGGTCAAACAGATTGAAAAAGAAGAAGCCATCAAGATAGAAGAACTGGAAATCAAGCGCAAGGAAAAAGAACTGGAAGCCAACGTTCTGAAACCGGCTGACGCCCGCAAGTACCAGATCCAGGCCGAAGCCGAGGCCGAAGAAATCAGGCTGATGGCCGAAGGCAAGGGCAAGGCAGAAGCCATGAAGCTGGAAGCCATGGTCAAAGCAGATGAAATCAGGCTGCGGGGTCTGGCCGAGGCCGAAGCCATGCTGCAAAAAGCCCAGGCCTGGGAACGGTATAACGAAGCTGCCCTGCTCGAAAGCTTCATCAAGGTGCTGCCCGAGCTGGCCAGGGCCGTAGCCGAACCGCTTTCCAAGGTGGATAAGATTGTGGTCATAGGCGGCGATAAGGGACTGGGCACCAACCAGATCACCGGCCAGGTAACCCAGATTCTGGCCCAGATGCCCGAAGTGGTCAAGGCCCTGACCGGGGCTGACCTGGCTAAGTTTCTGAGGGACAAGCTGGGCTCGGTGGCCGCTGAAGCAGAAACGGGTAAGGCTGCGGCCGACAAGAAACCCGAGAAAAAATAATTTCCATAAAGCAGGCAAGCCATGGTTTCAGAAAGAGTAACCAAGATAGGAGCTTCCCCCACCTTAAAGATCTCGGCCAAGGCCAAGTCCATGAAGGCCGAGGGGATAGATGTCATTGATTTAAGCGTGGGTGAACCCGATTTCCCGACACCGGAAAACGTCAAGACCGCGGCCATCAAAGCCATCGAACAGAATTTCACCAAGTACACTGAAAACGACGGTATCCCGGAGCTGAGAAAAGCGGTTTGCAAAAGGCTCAAGGAAGATTATGGGCTGGATTACAAGCCCAACGAGGTGTTGATATCCACCGGGGCCAAGAGCTCGCTCTATCATTTGATCCAGGCCATAGTCAATGAGGGCGACGAAGTTATCATCCCGGCTCCCTACTGGGTGACCTATCCCGAGTGCGTCAACCTGGCCAAGGGCAAGCCGGTCATCGTAGAAACGCGCGAAGAAGACGGTTTCCTGCTGACGCCGGAGCAACTCAAGGCGGCCATTTCGCCCTCAACCCGAGCGCTGGTACTGAATAATCCGAGCAATCCAACGGGAGCCGCTTATAATAAAGAGCAGCTCCTGGCTCTGGCCGAGGTGATTCGCAAGGAAGATATCTACATCGTGGCTGACGAGATTTATAGCCGCCTGGTGTACGATGGCTTCCAGTTTGTTAGCTTCGCCGCCCTGGGGGAAGACATAAAGAAAAAGACCATCATCATCAACGGCGTGTCCAAGAGCTATTCCATGACTGGCTGGAGAATAGGCTATGCTGCCGGACCGGCTGAGATCATAAGCGCTATGTCCAAGATCCAGAGCCATACCACCTCCAACGCCTGTTCCATATCGCAGAAAGCCAGCGTTGAAGCCCTGGCCGGGCCGCAGTATGAAGTTAACCGGATGGCGGCTGAATTCCAGAGAAGGCGGAATTATGTCCTGATGCGGTTGCAGCAGATTCCAGGAATATCGTGTTTCAAGCCGCAGGGGGCCTTTTATCTCTTCCCAAACGTGAGCTCCTATTACGGCAAGGAAGCCGGTGGCATCCAGATCAGGAATTCCTACGGGCTGGCTTATTACCTGCTGCGGGAAGCCCGGGTAGCCATCGTCCCGGGCGATGCTTTCGGGGCCGATAATTACATCAGGATTTCCTACGCCACTTCAATGGAAAACCTGGAAAAAGGCATGGACCGGATAGCCGAGGCCATGAGCAGGCTGAAGACGGCCAAGAAGGTTAAGAAGATTTACCTGCAGAATTACGTGACCAGAGTAAATAAGTCAGTGCCGGTGGAAGTGGTGGCTGAGGGCAAGCTGAGGGATGCGCTAGTGGCCGAGATGGAAAGCCACCTCGGCTATGAAAATTATTATGAGTGGAACGCCAACATCAACGGGACGATTGTTCAGTTGCGGACCAATGTCGGGCACCTCTATGATTTCTGGGTAGAAAACTGGTTCCCCGGACAGATTGAGGCCGGGCTGGAGCCGCACGCCGTGATTTATGCGGTGGACAATGTGCCGGGAAGGGAGCCCCGGGCTTACTACCATCCTGAGACCCGGACCGGGATTCTGGTGAATGCGGATAATTACGGGCCGTTGCGGAAGCTGGCTCTGGGCATGGTGCTGGATTCTTCGGAACATCTGGGCCTAAATGCGGTGCGGGGTATGGCCGTAGGGTTAGATGGAAACGGCTTGGTTCTGGTGGGACAACCCGGGACCAAAAAGACCGAGCTGTTCTTTGAGCTGCTGAAGATGCCGCGGGTCCAGGCCCAGACCAATGAGATTGTGTTCGTGCGGTTTTCGGGAAGCAAGGCTGTGGCCGATGCGGTGGAAAGGAAGTTCCTTATTCCGACCAACACGGTGGAGCTTTACGACCGGCTGGCCAGGCTTTTTGACCACAGCAAGTGCGAGAACGTCGTAAGCAGAAGAGAAGATTGCACCGATCTGAGCTGCCCGATTCAGGCTGACTGCCGGCTGGATAAAGGCGCGCCCTNNTTTTTGACCACAGCAAGTGCGAGAATGTGGTGACAAGGCGAGAAGACTGCACCGACCGCACCTGCCCGCTTCAGGACGAGTGCCGGCTGGATAAAGGAGCCCCGTATTGCTTTAGAGCTTCGGTCGAAGCCCAGGCCATGCTTGACCCCAACTGGATGGCCGGCTCTCAGGGCTATGCTAAGAGGACCAACCTGAAAACGCTGGTGATTCTGAGGAATGACAAGGTGTCGCCGGCAGTGGTGGAGCTGAGCAAGGAAGAAGCCTTAAGAATCCTGGAAAGCGGTGAGCCATCGGGCGCGGTTAGATCGCTCGGGGCCAAGGCCCAGCCCTTCTTCAACCCGCATCTTCTGGTTATAAACGAAGACAAGCTGGCCATTCAACGGATGTTCTTCAGCCGGCTGCTGGACCAGGTCAAGTGCTGCCTGGTAAATAGCGGCGTGGCCACCGCCGACCAGCTCAAAGCCCTCTTATAAAAATCGGGACACCTTATATTTTTCCTAATAGATGGGCCAGCGGCGGCTGAGGAAGCCGTCGCGCACCTCCCGCCAGCTGCCCAGCACCTCATCGGCTATTTTCTTGATCTCGGTCTTGACCCGGCCGGTCTCCAGGCCCCACAATTCAACATTCAGGGCCTGGGGCTCGGTAATAGGCTGGTTTATCTGGCTGACCATGTAAACATAAACCTGCTGGGCCTCCGGCATCTCCTTCACTATTCTGTCGGCGATGATCTGGCTCATGATGCTATATATCTTCCCGACATGGCTGACCGGGTTCTTGCCGGCCACCGCCTCCAGGCTCATCGGCCGGTAAGGCGTTATCAGCCCGTTGGCCCGATTTCCCCGCCCGACCTGTCCGTCGTCGCCGGCCTCGGCGCTGGTGCCGGTTACTGTCAGGTAGGCTGTTGCCTCGGTGTCAGCATTATTGATGACGACCTCGACTTCCCGCCTGGTAAAGCGACGCACAAATTCCTGGCCCAGGAAGCAGGCCATTTCTTTTTTCATCTGTTCATAGGTCTTTCTATCCTTAACCTCGCCGGCCACAAAGGCTGCGGCTATCGTCAGGGTGACCTTTTCTCCCTTTCTTACCCCCATTACCTTGATATCCTGACCCAGAGCCGGGAATCTCCGCTGCCCTTCCCGGTCATTAAGATATTTCTCCGTTTCCAGAACCAGCCTTTCCAGCTCACTCAGCGGGGCATAACCCACGGCCAGAGAGGTGTCGTTGGCCCGGGGCGGCTTTTCGTCATCGACAAAGATGCTGACCAGGTCTTCGCTCCCCGAACGAATCAACAGCTTAACGTCAAAATATTCGGGTTTGAGATGGGGCACCTGCCCCATCATCCAGTCACCGATTCTTTTTTTCAGGTATTTTTCAACATCATCATCAATAATCTTTTTACCGTTCAATTCGCGGGTGGCCCGCCCCACAATGTATAACTGAAGCGGCTCAAATACCTGTCCGCCGCCGAAACCGGCGCTGGAATTTCCGCCAACCAGGACCGCCTTATCAACATTATGATGAAGAATCCTTCCTGTTTCCCGCCGGTATATTTCAGACAGGGCTACCGAAAGCTCTTCGGCCGCCCCGTCGCACAAAGAATCGGGATGGCCTTTTCCCTTGCGCTCCACTATTTCCACCGGCATCTCCTCGGCCAGGAAATCCCGGCCGGCTCTCACCTCAAAATAAAATTCAGACATTCTGTCCTCCAGAAAAATAAAATAATCCAGGAAACGGATGACAGGTGGGATACGTACCGGGGTGTAATAAAACCGGATATGATCGCAGTCTCTCCACCGCGGTCTCCGCTCCCTAATTTCTGGCGAGGCGCCTCTCTTCTGTTCGAGAGGAGCGGGACCTGGTGGCGATGCTCGCTTTCGCCCCACTCCCCTCATCTTTCGTCCCGGCCGCAGCCGGAACTCAACGCTTTTGGCACCTTGCTCCAGCCGGGAGCAGGTTGCCGGGCTTCATCGGGCGCGTTAACCCTCTGCCTCTCTGGATGAGAGGATGAGAACGCCAGCGCCACGCTAATTATAAACCTAAAAAAAGGGGGACACAATACTCGTTTCCCAATTTTTTATATTTTTCTGGTATTGCCGGCAACTATTAGCCTTCTTAAGAAAGGCCGGAACTGTCGCTCAGATTAAACCTGGCTCGCTTCCCCAATTTAGTAATTAATGATTTCCCCCTCTTCGCTCTGGTTGTAATGAGCAGCCCATATTTCTTCACCCGTTGGGACCTGACGCGCAAAGTTCAACTAACCAGGGTAATGGAAAAGTTATCGGGCTAAGGCGCTATCTTACCCATTTTTTTGCCTAATATTTTTTACCAGCGGCCTCCAGATATTCGCCGATTTACATTCTGGAGTAATACGACCCATAAAACCGCCACCACTCTGCTCTGCTACGGTCAGGCGAAAAAACCCGACACCTCATTCTCCCCCAATTAGAACCCGCTTGACACGGCTGCGATAGTCCAAGGGGTGTCCGCTAAAAATAACCAGGTCGGCCTCCTTGCCCGGCTCCAGGCTCCCAATCTTCCCGGCCACTCCCATCACTTCGGCTGCGTTGATGGTGATAGCCTTTAGCGCTTCCTCTTCGGGCAGACCTCCCCGCACGGCCAGGGCGGCCACCAGCGGCAGCTCCTCCAGGGTCCCCAACCCGTACTGTACCTCGCTTTGCAGCACCACCTTAACCCCGGCGGCCTGCAGCCGGGCGGCGTTGGTGGTAGCTACCCGCTCGGTTTCGGTTCGCTTGGGTCCGATACCAAAAGGACCCACAATGACCGGAATTTTTCTTCTGGCAATTTCTTCCGCCAGAAGATAACCCTCGGCGCAGCCGACCAGAACCGCCTTCAGCCGGAACTCGTCCACCAGCCTCAAAGCCGCGCTGATATCATCAACCCGGTAGCATTCAATAAAAGCGGTCAATTCTCCCCGCATCACCCTGGCCAGCGCTTCCAGCCGCAAATCCCTTTTCGGGGCCTGGATATCCGCCGCATCTTTCCGGGCTTTTCTGGCTTCAGCCAGTTTCTTTTCATAGGCCGACCATTTTTCGGCGTATTCCCGGGCTTCCAGCAACGCCTGGCGGATCACATAGACATTGCCCATCCTGGTGGATGGCAACCGGCCTTTTTCTCCGAAAGCCTGCTTGGGGCCTTCCCCGATAGAGAATTTGACCCCGGCCGGAGACAGAAGGACCATCTCTTCCACCGTTTTGCCCCGGAGCCTGACGGCGGCCATCTGGCCGCCTATCACCGACCGGCGCCCCGGCGTTACCAGGGCCGCAGTAATTCCGGCCGCCCGGGCCTGAACTATCCTCTTATCAAACGGGTTCAGTCCGTCTATTACACTTAGCTGGGCCACGTTCGGCTCCGACAGCTCTTCATTTTCGCTGCGGCCGGTTTCATCAACCAATCCCAGGGAAGAATGGGCATCGATCAAACCCGGCAGCACCCAGCCTTCTGGTTCTTCGATAATCTCCGCCCCTTGAGGCAAGGTAAGATTAGTGCCCACCTGCTTGATCTTCCCGTCCTCGATTATTATCATCCCGTTTTCCAGGGCCGGCCCGGCCATGGTCAGAATCTTGGCGGCTTTGATTACCAGGACCCGGGGCGGGCTGTCACCCGAACTGGCAGCCAGAGCGCCCGGCCTCGCCAGCCCAGCAGCCGCGTTCATAAGCAGGAAACAAAAAAAGAGCGCGCCAGCCACCGCCGTTGCTGCTGCGTTTGCCCCAGCAGTTGGATTTAACCCGACTCTCAAAAGACCGGTAATCAGCCTCTTCGCCTTCCGCATCTCTTCACCCCTGCGCCTTTCACGCGTTCTCACCTTAATTTCTATTTTACCTGAACCAAATTTTTCCGAATTAAATCCTGATTTCATGTTACCTCCATCAGCCCAGGGACAAATAAAAAACCATAGCCGGCAAAAATCCAGCCGGCCAATTGGAACCACAAAGCCCCGGGCGGAATTTCCTGGCCAGCTTAATATTTTCAGAACCGCATCCTTCCCACTCCCCCGTCGCAAGACAGTTCAGGCTTCCCGGCACCGTCTCCTCAACAAAAACCTGGCCCACTTCAATTTCCTCCCAGTTTCGGATTTCTGTAAACTTCCCGGCCGTCTATGAACACCCGCAGTGCTTCCTGCCGGACATCGAACAGGTCGCCGCTCCAGACGACCAGGTCGGCATCCTTACCCTTTTCCAGGCTGCCCAGCCTATCTTCCAGGCCGGCCAGCCGGGCCGGATTAATGGTAATGGCCCTGAGCGCGGCCTCGGCTTCCATTCCGTACTTCACGGCCAGGGCGGCCTGGGTTCTCAGGAATGGTTGCTGCACCACGTCGGCATCGGTCATGATACAAACTTCCACTCCGCGCCGGTAAAGATAGTCGGCCAGGTTGATTAGCCGGTTTTGGTCATCATAGGTTATCATTCGCGGCCCGACCACAACCACCACTTTATTACTGGCCAGTTCCTCGGCCACTTTGTAGGCTTCCTCAGCGTGAGCCAGCGACAGCTGCTTGAAGCCGAACTCATTGGCCAGACGGACGGCCGTCATGATGTCATCGGCCGTACCGACGTGGATATGAACCGGAATTTTACGGTCGAGCACCAGCAACATGGCCTCTTTCTTCAGGTCGCGGGGCGGCGGGCTGGCGCCTGGATTCTTTCTCTTCTCCTTCTCGTAATTTTCCAGGGCCTTCTTGTACTCTGCAGCCTCCAGCATGGCCTGGCGTACCAGAAAGGCGGTCCCCATCTTGGTCATGGGCATCTGGCCTTTCTGGGCGTAAGCCCCCTTGCGGCCGAGGGCCATTTTCATGTCAGCCGGAAATTTTAGGCACATCTCGTCCACGGTCCGGCCACGGAGCTTGAGCACCGCTGACTGTCCGCCGATGACATTGCCCGAACCGGGGCGAACCACAGCAGCCGTTACCCCCTCGGCCACTGCGTTCAAAAATTGATTTTTGTCGGGCCCCAGGCCCTCGGGATGAATGGAGTCTATAATCCGGAGCTGGGGAGTAACCGGGTCTGACATTTCATTATCCTCGGTCACTCCGCCGCTCGGCCCCAGTCCCAGGTGGGAATGGGCGTCTATGAGTCCGGGTGTGACGAGGCACCCGCGGGCCTCAATTATTCTGGTTCCTTCCGGGATTTTGATGTTTTCCCCGACCTCAACAATCTTGCCAGCCCGTATCAGGATTGTCCCCTTTTCATAATTCTGGCCGGAAGCAGTCAGGATGCGAGCTCCGGTTATGGCCATCTGTTCGGGCTCGCTTTGCGCCTTAGGCCCGTCGTCGCCGACCAATTTAATCGTCAGGTTACAGAGCAGAAGAAAAGAAAGAAATAAGGTTACAAGCTTCGCCCTGGCTGCCCCGAACCGGCGATTTTCAGGCGCGGGTGCGGATGGTGTTTTTAACCAGAAAATTCTTAAGCCAGAAAGTTTGATAACGCTCATCATTGCTCCCGTTTACTCCTTGGGTCTAATTTTACCAGAGCCAATTCTACTAAATTATCAAAATAAAAAATACATTCCGAACAGACGCTGAAATAACCCGGATGATGAGGAAAAAAGCCCCGGCAATATAGCCGGGCAACCTGGCCGGCAGCTCTGAGCTGGGCTGGTTGCTGGATCTGTTTTTTAAATCTATTCGCAGATTAAACGCTACCTCCCTAACTTTCTGCGTTAATTCTCTTTGACCTCAAAGTCAAAAGGCCAAGAATCAAAAAAGTATTTTGCCCTCTTCTTTTTTACTGGTCAGGCGATGGCCTTCTCTGTGGCCATTGGCCGGGCGGAAGGGAATGCGGATTAGAAGCGGTGTCAAAAGAAGGCCCAAAATCCGCCAGGACCGGACTTACAAGCTGGAGGCAATGGCCCTGGAAACCTCATCTATCAGTCCCGGGATGTCATCATTGGTCTTGCCGGCAGTTTCCAGCGGCCGGTGAAAGGTCACGCTTATCTTCCCGGAGTGAGGGAAAACCCGCCCCTTAGGCATCAGCTCAAAAGTGCCTTTTATCGTAATGGGGATAATGGGAGCCCCGGCGGCGATGGCCAGGAAAAATCCGCCCCGCTTGAAGGGCTGCAGCCGGCCGTTGCGGCTCCGCGTTCCTTCGGGAAAAATCAGGAAAGAATAACCCTTCTCTTTCATCATCCTGGCCGCCTCAGTGATGCTGCGCTTCCCGCCGCTGGCCCTTTTACGGTCAACCGGTATGAAGCCGACAAAGCGCATGCCCGGGCCGACTACTGGAATCCGGAAGACACTCTTTTTGAGTATCACCCGGACCAGCTGGGGAATGACATAAAAAAGAAGCGGCCCATCCAGAAAGCTCAGGTGATTGGCCATAAAGACATAGCTGCGGTCGGGGCCCACATTTTCCAGCCCGGTTACTTCTATTTTTAATCTTAAAATCCGGCGGCTGACGCCCATGGCCCATTTGGCCACTCTAAGAAGCGGGTCCCGAATGCCGAGCGGCCAGCACACCAGCAGCACCGGTGTCAACAATACCACCAGCACCACATAAAAAATCACCAGAATTATCGTCCGTATTACCGCCATCATCCTAAGATGTTATCACAATAAAAAGAATTATTTTATATATACCTGCAAGCTAATTAACATTTCTACACTCGTTTTGATGACAAAAAAACAGAGAGCAGTTTCAAAAACTTCTGGCAATTTAACCGAGACATAATTATAATCTGATAAAAATATTGAAATTTTATGCTTAATCATAAGACTATTTCTACAAAACTGTTCTGGATAATTGTCCTGTCAATATTTACGGTATTCTTGATAGCAGGATTAACTCTAAGCCTTTTCACCTACTTTCCCAAAATTATGATTTTGGCTTTATTAATAATATTAGTTTTTCTTTTCAAGGCAGAAAAGAGATTTTTCAAAGACTGGTTTCTGTTCTTATCCATAATCTATCTCGCGGATACAGCTCGGGGCTTGATTTATTTTTTAATCTCCCATTATCAGCTACCAGTATATTGTGAGTATCCAATAAAACTGGAAAAACTTCTGTGGGGAACAGTTCCTTCAGTCTGGTTGCAAAATTTGCTTCTACCTGATGGCAACGCCGGATGGCTTGAAAAAATTCTGACCTTTTTTCATGGCACTCATTTCATAGCCTTCTTAATAGTTGGTTTTTTTATATGGATTAAAGATAAAGTCTGGTTTAATCTATACAAATTTTCTTTCTATACATTACTCCTGATAGGACTTAGTCTTTACGCACTGGTACCTACTGCCCCCCCCTGGATGGCTTCTGAGATGTTCAGTCTATTACCACGACTTGTTCATTTCAACCTCGAGCTTTATACTATTTATATCCCTGACCTCACTGCTGGTTTTAATACGGACCCGGTAGCGGCGATGCCCTCTCTTCATGCAGCTTTCCCTTTCCTTTGCAGCCTTATTCTTTGGAAAAAACTTAAATTCAAAGCCCTTCCCTTTTACCTATACACAGGAACCATAATATTTACTATTATTTATAGTGGAGATCATTATTTGGTTGACATCCTGGCCGGAGTGATCATTGCTACCATCAGTTACAAAATCGGTGATATATTTTCAATAAAAAAACGCCCAGGTGAACCTTGGCCTGATGCCTTTAACTGGAAAAGGGAAATAAGATTAGCAGCAGGTCTAATTATCATCATTGCTGGATTAATTACAGGACAAATAATAAAACCGGAACTAAAAGTATATTATTCTCAATATAATCACCTAAAGTTCCCGGAATTCATCAATCATCCAGATAAATCAGCTAATAATTATTCCATAGCTATATATCTTGGTGATTTCTATGCCCAGAGGCAGCAAAAGGAGACAGCTTTAAAACATTATCTTGATGCCCAAAATCTAGCTAGAAACACCTATGAGAAAAGAATGGTAAGAGAAAAAATCAGGTCTCTAAACTTGTATAATAAATCCGGTTTACAACAAAAATAGATATTTTACAGACAAACGCTCTGTTCCTTTTATATTTTTTATCAGTTCAAATTCCCCAAATTAGATGTATTTTTTCTGCAACCAGTAGCGATCTTTTAAAAAAGTAAGGGCGGCCGAAGCCGCCCTTAAATCCAGCCTTTAAATCAGTTATCAGCTTCCAGTGCCAGTGCCGGTGCCAGCAGCGGTACGAGGACCGATGACCAGACTGCCGTTCCAGTTAACTATTTCTTTTTCGAAATCTTTCATAACATTAACTTCATACAGACTGGCAGTAGGGTCGGTGGGATCATATGTAACATCATCATTGGTGCCATCTCTTCCACCTGAACCGACAATAAATTCATCATCTCCCATATCTGCTCCGTCTGCATAGGCGATGCCATATGGATTAGATGAAGCGTTTGTTCCAGTATAAACCCAGAAAGCATTGCCCCACTGATCATTCATGGGGAAGGTCTTTAAATAAAATCCCTGCACAGCCTGAATGAGAGCATCGCCAGTAGTCAGCTGCCCCGTATGAAGTGTAGTGCCTGTAGCTGTGTCTCCGAACTTACCTTTATCGGTAATATAATCCATTAAGCCGGTAGCAATGGTGTTGATGTCCTTGATGGTGCCTTTCTGTTTGGCTTTCTGC
>DMVN01000109.1:0-13634 GCA_003476685.1 Acidobacteriota bacterium
GTGGCTGTCGCCAGAAATCAGGCGAGCCAGGGAAAGACCGCTGCCTGACCGCTGGGATTATTCCCGGGCCAAGGCCGAGTTTGAGAAAAAATTCCTGGGTGAAGCCCTGCGCCATTTTAATTTTCACCGGGCCAGGACGGCTGCGGCCATCGGCCTGACCCGCCAGGGACTTTTTCGCCTGATAAAAAAATACGGTCTGGACCGGGGGGTGAATTAAGTTGAACCGGACGGTCTTTTCTGTTAAATTCTAACTACCATGGAAGGCAAAAAGAAAAAAGAAAAAGGGGAAAAGGTTTTTCAGCTGGTCTGCCCCCACTGTAATGCCCGCCTGTGGGTTGATGCCGACCTGAAGGAAATTATCCAGTCGGAAAAAGGTCCCAGGAAGAAGGCCTCCTTCGATGAACTTCTGCTCAAAGAAAAGAAGAAAGCCGAGGAAATCAGCCAGAAGTTTGAATCGACCGTCGAGCTGCGGCAGAAAAAATTAGAACAGGCCAAGCAGGCTTTTGAGAAAGCCCTGAGTCACCTGGATGAACTGGAGCAGGAAATAGAAGAAGAGAAAGGGAACAAGTAGCCCGCCGAGATACCAAAAAATTTATTGCCTTTCCCTCCAGCCAATAGTCTACCAGATTGAAAACATCAGGACCTGAAGGCCAATCTTTTTTTGTAATTTAAATAAATTGCCTCTGGTAGTCGCGCTCAGCTTCCGGGTTGGGTTTCATCCTCGCGGATTTTTTTGGCCATGGTGAAACCGGTAAATCCGAAAATGACCAGGATGACCACCGCCAGGTAATTGGAAAAGGCGTAGAACAGGTAAGAAAAGGTCGGCACACCCAGGGTTCCGGTGATGTAAACTCCGGCCATGCTCCAGGGAATGAGCGGGACGATGATGCCGCCGCTTTCTTCAATTATCCGCGATAGGTTCTTAGCAGCCAGGCCCTTTTTCCGGTAGGCGTCCGACAGCAACTCGGCCGGGATGATCATCGACAGGTAGGAACTGCCGGTGATGAGGGCGGCCAGGATGGTGGTGCCGATGGTGGTCAACACCAGGCTCCAGACTTTATCGGCGAACTTCATTATCTTTTCCAGGATTACGGCCAGCATCCCGGTTTTCTGCATGATGCCGCCGAAGCTGAAGGCGGTGAAGGCCACCAGCTGGGTTTCCATCATACTCATCAACCCGCCGCGGGAAATTAATCTGTCAACGGCTTCCAGGCCGGTCCTGGCAGAATAACCGGAATTGACAGCCTGGGCCACTGCCACCAGACTGGCTTTCTGGAAAATGACAGCCAGGGCCACAGCCACGGCCGAGGAAATCATCATTCCGGGGATGGTCGGTTTCTTGGTGAAAGCATAGTAAAAAACAATCAAAATCGGTATCAGCAGAAAAAGGTTGAAATTAAAACTCCTGTCCAGGGTGGAAGTTATCTGCTGGATTTTTTCCCGGTCGAATTCCCGGCCGCCATACCTCAGGCCCATGAAAAAATATATTACCAGTCCGGCCAGCCAGGCCGGTGTTCCCGACCAGAACATGTGCTTGATGTGGTCAAAAAGGTTGGAGCCGGCCGTAACCGCGGCCAGGTTGGGTATATCTGACAGGGGCGACATCTTATCGCCAAAGTAAGCTCCGGCCACGATGGCCCCGGCCGCCGGTCCGAGCGGGATTCCCAGCCCCATGGCAATGCCGATGAAAGCCACACCCAGGGTTCCTATCGTTCCCCAGGAAGTCCCGCAGGCTAAGGAGGTCAGGGTGCAGACCAGGCAGGCGGTTACCAGGAAATATTTTGGGGAAATGAGCTTCAAGCCGTAATAAATAATCATCGGGATGGTCCCGCTGGCAATCCAGGTGGCCACCAGGACTCCGACCGCCAGCATGATCAGGATGGCCGGCAGGGCTTTTCTGATGCTTTCCACAATACCGGTTTCCATGTCTTTCCAGGAATATTTAAGGTAAGCCCCGAGGACGGCCGTAATGAAAGCCGCAGCTACCAGCAGTACCTGGGCTTTTATCCGGTAGATACCGTAGCCTATGCCCAGAAGCAGGGCCATGGAAATCAGGGGAATGAGGGCCAGGGCGAAAGATGGTTTTCTGGGTCCGCTCCGGGCCTCAGCCTTGATGGTCCGGTCTTCGCTCATCTCGTTCTCCTGCTGTCGGCCGAGGCTGCCAAGCAGGCCCGGCCGGAATTTATGGGCTCAGGTTATAAAGTGAAAGTGCCGTGAACTTTAAGCTGCCCGTCTTCCATCATCATCCGGCCCCGGCAGAAAACATACTTAAGCTGGAGCGAGTCATCGAGAAGCAGAATATCCGCCTCATACCCCGGAAGAAGCTTTCCCTTTCCCGGCAGCTTGTAAAATTCGGCGGCATTGGTGGAAAAAACGGCCACAGCCTCTTCCACGGTCAGAATCTTTTTCCGCATCATTTCCCGGAAGCTGCGCAGAAAATCTTTCTGGCTGGCTACGGTCAGAGCTACCAGCTGGCCCTGCTTATCAAAAACAGGCAGGCTGCCGTTGGCATCGGAACTGGCGGTGACCCGGGTAAGCGGCAGCCCTAGCGATTTAATCTGGCCCAGGGCTTCGGTCAGGCTGACTTCATCCGGGTCGGAAGGTTCCGGGCCGCAGGTCAGGTCAACATAACCGCCCCGCCTGATCCATTCCAGGGCCTGGGAAAAAAGGTGGCGGTTGCGGTTAACATGAGTGGCGATAACCTGGGTGACCGGCAGCTCGCTTTCTTCCAGCATCCGGAAAAAATATTCCAGCCCGCGCCGGCCGTCCCCCAGATGAAAATGGGCCACCCCGGCTTTGCCCCCGAGCATTCCCCCCACCCGACATTCGGCCACCAGGCGCAGGAATTCTTCAAAGGTCGGCTGGGAAGAGCGGTGGTCGGAGATGGCTATCTCTCCGGCTCCGATTACCTTATCAATCAGGGCGATATCGGAGCGGACACTTCCGGTCAGGGTCGGCGTGGGCAGGTTGTAGGCGCCGGTGTAAATCCAGGTACTCAGGCCTTCTATTTCCAGGGCTCTGGCTTTAGCCAAAAGCGAGCTCGGGTGCCGGGTGATGCTGTCGGTGCCCAGGCAGCCGATAACCGTGGTCACGCCGCAGCCGAGGCTATCTTCCAGCCTGAGTTCCGGGGCCCTGGTGGCAGGTCCGCCCTCGCCCCCGCCGCCCAGGATATGAACATGGGGGTCGATTAAGCCCGGAACGGCAATCAGCTCGTCTCCTTCAACGGTCTTAACTTCCAGCCCTTCAATTTTTACCTGGCCCGATTTTTCCACGGCCACTATCCTGTCGCCAGCCAGCAGCAGGTCATTTGGACCGGGGCTGTTCGATCCGGCGGTCTTGATGTTCTTTATCAGGGTAAACATCTTGTCCCTCACTTTCAGGTTGAAATTAAATTAACACTCTTTAAGGCTCCTGACAAGAAAATTCCCGCTGGCTGAGGCCAGAGGGCCAGAGGTACAATAACGGTGGAGGGAAAGCCTGATAAACGTTTTCGGCTGGTGCGTCGTTTCATTACCGAGACGAGGTGAGCAGTGAAAACTTAGGTTTTCAGGCCAGCAGACCTGAATGACAGATAGAACCCGGCTTTTGAGACTATTAGAAGATTATGGAGGAGAGCTGATGTCTTTTGCCCTGAGTCTGGTTGGCAACCGGGCCGAGGCCGAGGATGCCTGCCAGGACATGGTAGTCCAGATGCTCAAGCACTGGGACCGGGTTGAGGTGAACAAGAATCTCAAAAGCTGGGCTTTTACCATACTATACCGGAAGTGCCTGGATCAGCTTAAAAAGCGGCGCCGGTTTCTTAACTTCTTCCGCCGGGCCACGGCTGATTTTTCAGCCGCCCTGGAAGAGCGGACGGGAAACCGGCTGGAGGAGTCAATCAGCGACTCCGCGCTGAGCCAGCTACGACCGGCCGAGAGAACCTGCCTGTTTCTCTGGGCCAGAGAGGGCTACAGCTCGGAAGAAATAGCCGGCATCATGGGCTGCTCTCCAGGCACTGTCCGGGTGCATCTATTCCAGGCGCGCCGGAAATTAAAAAAACTGATGGAGAGGGGAAATGAAAAGAAGGCTCCAGTGTCTTCTGGTTGACCTGGGCTGGCGGCTCGTTCCCGCCGCCGGATTCAGGCACTGGTTGCTCCGAAAACATCTTGACCATTGCCCGGCCTGCCAGGACCGGCTGGTCGGCCTGGAAGAAGCCTGGGGTCTAATCTCACAGGTCACGGCTTCCTGGCCGACCAGAATTGTGGCCAGGGCAGAAGAAACTATGGGCAGGAAAGAACTGGAACCCAGCCTGTCTTGGGGCCGGGGAGACCGGGGCTGGTTGCTGCGGGTCTATGCCGGAGTGGCGGCTGTGGCCATTGTTATCCTGATGGCCGGCTTCGGCTGGTACCTCGCCCGGCAGGAGGCCGGGTTTCAGGCGGGGCCCGGCGATGATACTAATGAAACTAAAATTGTATCAAATGTATCATTGGAATATGTCCGGGCTAAAGGACAGCCGGCCAGCACCTACATTTACCGGACTGATGACCCGGAAATGGTCATCATCTGGGTGGAAGCGGTTAATTGACCCTTCGGGGTTTAAGTTTGATTCGACCACAGGAGGTCAATATGAAAAACTTAAATAAGCTGCCAAAAGCAGGACTGATGGCCATCGTTCTGCTCTTATCCCTGACTCTCGTGGCTCAGACCCAGAAAACGGACAAGGCCCGGGCGCCGCTGGCGGAAATGAAGCTTAAGGTCTTTGAGGGAGTCCGAGAAGGTCGGGTGGAGCCCATCAAGACGGTGACCTCTTCTTTTTTGAGACACACCCTTTCTGCCAGTATCAGGAGCGAAGACACTTCGGAAAAGGAAGAAAACCAGTTGCGGCGGGTCTTTAACCTCAAAAGCGTCCAGCTGCTGACTGAAGCCAATCTGAGCTGGCCTGAAATCCGTTCCAGGGATTTTCATATGTTCCGGCTGGACAGCAAGGAATACGCCATCGTCATAACCCTGGTGCGGATTAACAGCCAGGAGAGGATAACCTGCCGGGTGGAAGTCATGGAACAGGATAAAGATAAGAAAAGCCATTTGCTGGATTCGGAACTGGCTCTGGACAAGAATGTCATAACTACTTTCGGCTTCGAAGACAGTACCGCCAGGCCTTATTTCTTATCGCTCAAAGTCCAGAAAATCTGGGGTTCCCCGGGTCTGGTTGTGCCATTGGAGGTGGCGGAGGCCGTTCCGCCCGCAGTAAAAGTGGGAGAAGTGATTCCAGCCATCCCGACCGAACCCGTGCCCCTTAAAGATGCGGTTAGGGCCGTAGGAGATATAGCCCCGCCCAAAATCATAAAGAAGGTAGAGCCGGTCTATCCAGAGGAAGCCAGGCAGGCTGGAGTTGAGGGAATGGTGATCCTGGAAGTGACCACCGACAAATTTGGTCGGGTGGCCGCCGTCCGGGTGCTGCGCTCGGTGCCACTGCTCGACCAGGCAGCCGTCGAGGCCGTCAAACAATGGGTTTATGAACCGGTTATCATTGACGGCCAACCCCGCCCCATCGTGTTTACAGTGACGGTTAGCTTCAAGCTCAAATAAAGAAAAAAAGTAAAATTTATAAGGCGGAGGAGTAATCAGTTGAACCTGAGGCAGAAGGCAGAATAATATGGCTGACCAGCGAGACGAACTGTAAGCCAAAGAACCTTGAAAACCGGGTCAAGGTATAAGTAAAATAGGAACAGAGCCAGCACTGGCTGGGAACATGAACCAGAGACTAAGAAGAGTCAGGCTCATTAAATCACCCGGCAGCCTGTCTGATGGCCGGACTCTATCTGNNCTAAGCGAGAGGGCCCGGGACCTTTTACTTTTCTCTTACTTTGTTCCTTCTTGATTCTGGCTGATTTTTATAGCTGTGAGGTCCGGAAAGCGCCGCTGCGAACTGAACCGGTACCCCGGCCGGCTGCCCCGGTCATTTCTCCGGAAGAATTATTCCAAAAAGGCGAGCTGGAATTCCAGAAATTTACCGCCCCGGGATACAGGGCCGCGGTTGATTATTTTGAGCAGGCCCTCAAGCTAAAACCAGGTTTAACCGGGGCTTACGGGCGCCTGGCTGTGGTCTACGGCCTCTGGGCCAAAGAAAGGAATGACCTGGGGCTGGATAACCTGGAGCAGTGGGTTAAAAGCTATTATTTTTCTCTAAGGGCCAAGGAGCTCGGCCAGGTAGCCGATTATCTTAAAGCCTCAGCCCTGGCCGCCAATTCCCGGAATTTTATCAGCCGGCGGGAGTACGGGGAATTTTTCAGCACCATAAAAAAACGTTTCGCCAGGGAATCGGCTGAGCTGGCCCTGTCCTATCTCCGCGATATATTCTATACCGGTCAATTCAAGAGAGAGGCCATCAACCAGCCTCTGGAAACGCTCGATACGCTTCTGAAAGATAATCCGGATGACACCGAGGCCCTGGTCTTAAAGGCCATGGTCCAGGTGCTGACGGCTGATGACCCCAACCTGGTCAGGGTTATGGAGCTTAAGCCAGACTGGTCTTTGCCCTGTTTCTTGCTGGGGCTTTTTCATAAAAGCCGGGGAGACCTGGAACAGGCTGAGAAATGGTTTAACCTGACTCTGGAAAAGAACCCAGAGCAGCCGCGGGCCCAGGCCGAGCTGGGGGAGCTGGCTTTTCTGGGGAGAAAATACGAGCAAGCGGAAAAGTACCTGGAAAAGTCTCTGGCCCTTGATGGAGAAATGCCCCGGGCCCATCTCCTGGCCGGCTTGATCCTTCGCGAAAAAGGGGAATATGATAGGGCCCTGGAGCATTTTCGGGCTGTTACCAGCTTAGTTCCCGACCACGAAGAAGCCCTGTACTATCAGGCGCTCGTCCTGGTCGAGCAGGCCGACTGGCCGCTCTCCCTGGAAATCCTGGATTCACTGGTTAGAATGGCCGGCAGTTATGAAATCTTCGGCTATGCCTTGAGAGCCCTGTCCTACCTCATGCTGGACCGCCTGGCAGAAGCTGAGGCCGATAGCCGCAGCGCCCTGGGAATCAGTTCAGGATATTACCTTCCTTATTACATCCTGGGTCTGGTCTATTTCCGGAAAGAGGACTGGAAGAAAGCCGGGGAAAATTTTCGGCTATCATTAAAAGTTGATAAAACCTTTGCCGACGGGCATTATTACCTGGGCCAGACCTATCTGAAGTTGAACGAATCAAACCAGGCCAGAGCAGAGTTGACCCGGGCTGCGGAGCTGTTCCAGTACGAAGCCAAGCAGGCCGAGCTGCTTAGCGCCCAGGCCCGGGAGCGGGGCTGGACCAGGAAAGCCGAACTCCTTCTCGGCCGGAAAAAGGAGCTGGAGGCCAAAATTGCCCATTGCCAGAAGCTCTTGACTTCAAAATAGAACATATTGCTGCTTTCATTTCCTGGCAAAAATTTCCACGGATGATTGATTGGAGCAACCTTTACAGTTTATCGGACCATTGCCAATGGAGGGATTAGCTCAATTAGAGCCGTCATTTTTTATTTTGAAATTTAGCTACTTCTGGGCTAAAATATTTAGCCCATGTCGAGGACCTTTGAAGAAGAACTGAAGACTTTCGAGAAAGTTATCCAGAGAATCAGCAGCCTGGCTCTCCTGCCCAAGAAAATTTCCGTCCGCGGGGCCGAATATTTTGTCCGGGAAGGCCCCAACATCATAGTCGGCAATCACGTCGGAAGCTACAAGGACGTGGCCGTTCTGTTCAAGACCGTGCCGCGGCCAATCTTCTTTACCGCAAACAAGATGATTTTCAGCAAGGAGGATTTCAGCTTCCTGGTGAGAAAGCACCTTTACCGCAGCATGAAAAATATCGGCCTGATGGTCCACTTTTTGCTGAATCCCTTTTTCACCCTTGTTGTCCGCTACATTTCATCCAATATCGCCAAGGTTGGGTACATCCCGGTCGACCTTTATGAAGGGCGGGCAGCCGCAGTCAGGAAATGCCAGGAATATCTGAAACTGGGAAGGGCCATAGTCCTGCTGCAGGGGCGCGGCCACTTTGACGATGCCGACCCCAACCCCTACGTGGCCCGCTTCCGGCACGGGCCGGCGGTCATGGCCTATAATCTATATAAAGAAGACCGGCTGGATGTCCCGATCACCCCGCTGGCTTTTTTTGGCACACACCTTCCTTTCGGCGTTCCGGCCACGGTCCAGGTTAACGTTGGCCCGCCGATGTTCATCAGCCGCTACTGGGTGGAAAACGACAGCCGGCAGACGGTTGAAAATTTCCGCCAGGCCCTGGAAAGGACGGTTAACAACCTGTTCATGGAACTTCTGCGCAGCCGGTAAACGACCGGTGAGCCGATAGATTTTTCGGGTAACTCGTTAAAAGGAGAAAGAAGCATGTTCAAGGGACATCCCAAGGGATTGTTTGTGGCCTTCTTCGCCAACATGGGCGAGCGCTTCGGTTTCTACACCATGGTCAGCATCTTTGTCCTCTTCCTGCAGGCCAAGTATGGCATGACCCCGGGACAGACAGGCTTCATGTATGCCACTTTCATGTTTTTCGTTTACTTCTTCCCGCTGCTGGGCGGCTTCCTGGCCGACCGGGTTCTCGGCTACGGCCGGACCATCAGCATCGGGTTGGTGGTTATGTTCAGCGGTTATCTCCTGCTGGCTCTGCCCACCAGGTTTCAGACCGGTTTTGCCCTGATTGTGGCCGCCCTGGCCACCATTGCCCTGGGAACGGGTCTGTTCAAAGGCAACCTGCAGGCTCTGGTAGGCAATCTCTACGACGACCCGAAATACAGCCACCTGCGGGACCGGGCCTTCACCATTTTTTACATGGGTATCAACGTCGGGGCCATGTTCGCTCCCTCGGCCTCCGAGGTGGTTTCCAACTTTATCCTGAAAAAGAGCAATTTCTTCTACGATGCCAGGATTCCAGCCCTGGCCCACGATTTCCTGGCCGGGAAGCTGGCCGAAGTCAATCAGCTGCTGGAATTGGCCCAGAAACAAAATCCGGCCATAACCATGGAGGGACTGAGGCAGTTTGCTGAAACCTACCTGGGAACGTTAAGCAAGTCCTACCATTTCGGCTTCGGGGTAGCCTGCCTCAGCCTGATAATCTCGATGCTGATTTTCTGGGGTTTCAGAAAGTATTACCGGCAGGCCGATATTACCGAGAAACAGAAGGAAAAGTCGGCCGAGCTTAAAGCCCAGATAGTCGAGCTGACCCCGGAACAGACCAAGCAGCGCCTGGTAGCCCTGGGCCTGGTCTTCCTGGTGGTCATTTTCTTCTGGATGGCGTTTCATCAATCAGCGGTGACCATGACTTTCTTTGCCCGCGATTACACCGTCAAGCAGGTGGGCAAGGTGACCAACCTCTGGTTTGACCTGGGCGGCCTGCTGCCGCTGTTCCTGTCCATCCTGGGCCTGGTCTTTTTGGTCAAGAAGAATGTTTCTAAGGGCGGGCGGATAGCCGGTGGGCTGGCCTTTGTCATCTTCGCCGTTCTGACCTACCTTCGTTACCAGACTTACCCTGAGGTCAGTCCTTTCCAACCCCAGCGCTTCCAGCATTTTAACCCCTTCTTCATCGTGGCCCTGTCGCCGCTGATTATCGGGCTCTTCGGCTATCTCAATAAAATAGGTAAGGAGCCATCGGCTCCCAGGAAAATCGGCATAGGTATGCTGCTGACGGCGGCTGCCTTTTCTATTCTGGTTATGGCCTCGGTCAAGCTGCCCAGTCCAGCCGAGCTGGGCGGCAAGGTGGCCCCGCCGGAGTACCTGGTTTCAGTCTACTGGTTGATCAGCACTTATTTCCTGCTGACCATTGCCGAACTGTTCCTCAGCCCCATGGGCATTTCTTTTGTCTCCCGGGTGGCCCCGCCCAAGTATAAGGGATTGATGCAGGGCGGCTGGTTTGCGGCCACGGCCACCGGTAATTACCTGGTCGGTCTGGTGGGCTACCTCTGGATGAAGGTCCCGCTCTGGGCCCTGTGGATGATACTGGTGGTGGCCTGCTTGCTGTCGGCGGCTTTTATGTTCAGCATCATGAAGCGACTGGAGAAGGCGGCTTCCAGTTGAGTCGGAGTTAGCCTGAGTGAAATTTAATAGCCGGGAACAAAGTTTATTAGAGTAGAGAAGACAGAACTGAAAAAACAAGTCGGCGAGTTGCGGCCAGTGACCTGGTTATTTCGGGTTAAAGTTGTAAATTCTAAGGGCTTCAGAACCCATTTTGTCTCCCTGGTCTTGTTTGGCTTATTTTTCGCTCTGGGACTAGCTCCCTTCTCCCATGCTCAGCCCAGGCCACCCGCTAAAGACCGGGGCAGCCTGGTCTTTTCCCTGGAAAACGATGTCTGGCTTAAGCAGGATGAAGGCTATACCAACGGTGTCCAGTTGATGTGGGTAACTCCCGAGCTCAGCCAGGACACCAGGTCTCCTTTTTTACGGGGGCTGGAAAGATTAAACCAGAAGCTGCTGGGTGGCAGGGAAAATGACCGGGAGGTGGCTTTTAAGAGAAGGGCCAGCCTGTCTCTGGTCCAGGGGATGTTCACCCCTGACAATCTGACGGAAACCAATTTAATACCGGATGATCGTCCTTATGCCGGTCTGCTGTACGCGGCGCTGGGGCTGGTCAAACTGGGTCCAGCCTACCAGGATTCAGCCGGTCTGGCCCTGGGGGTGGTGGGTCCGCTGTCCCTGGCTGGAACCATCCAGCGCTGGTTGCATAAGACCTACGGCTGGACCTACCCCGCAGGCTGGGAGAATCAGCTCAAGAATGAGCCGGTGCTGGAGCTGTGGTTTAACCGTCTCTGGACCCTGGTCCCGCCCCGGGTTTCTGTTCACGGGCTGCAGCCGGTGGTCAAGGTCGGGGTCGGGGCCCAGGCTGGTAACCTGTTGATAGCTTCGTCTGCCGGACTCGACCTGAAGCTCGGCTTCAACCTGGAACCGCAGCAGGATACTTTTACCGGCGCCCCGCTTTTTAACCATTTCTTTGCCGGACGGGCCACCAGGACATCCGTTTATGCTTTTGCCAGGCTGGAAGGGCGGGTCATCGCCAGGAATCTTCTCCTCCAGGGTAACACTTTCCGGGATAGCCACGGAGTGGATATCTATCCTTTGTATGGACAATTTTCCACCGGCCTGGCCTATCAATCGGAGCAGGCCGGGCTGATGCTTTATTTCGTGATGAGAACCAGGGAATTCATCGGCCAGAAATACCGGGAACCCTATTTCGGTTTGATCTTTTCTTTCAACCTGTGAAATATTGGAGGCGGTTGTCAGGAGAAACATGAGCTTGAAAAAAATCGCCGTTTTCTGCGGGTCGCAAACGGGGCGGAACGAAATCTATGCCCGAAAAGCCAGGGAGCTGGCCAGGGTGCTGGCTGCCCGTGACCTGGAGCTGGTTTTCGGCGGCGGGGGCATCGGGCTGATGAAAGAAGTGGCCGAAGAAATGCTGGCTGCTGGCGGCCGGGTGGTGGGGGTCATACCCGAGAACCTGCTGGAACGCAACCTGGGTTTTCCGGGCTTGTCGGAGATGATAGTGGTCAAAGATATGCACGAGCGAAAGGCCACAGTGGTCAGAATGGCCGATGGCTTTATCGCCCTACCAGGAGGCTGGGGGACTCTGGAAGAAATCTTCGAGGTCCTGACCTGGGCCCAGCTCGGCTATCACGGCAAACCCTGCGCTTTCCTGAATGTGGACGGGTATTTCGACCCGCTGCTGGAATTCATGAACCGGGCCGTTGGCCAGGGTTTTCTCCTGCCCCAGCACCTGAAGATGTTCACCATGAGCGATGACCCGGCCCGGATTTTAAATTTCATGGAAGGCTACCGCCCGCCGCTGATTTTAGATGCCATCTGGGGCCTTAATCCCGATGACCTGAAAAATTCAGAAGAAAAAGATTAGAACGGAGGCCATCCGGTCGGTTTTCCGGGCTCAACCTTCTGGTCTGGAGCGGGCCAGGCGGCGCATAGTCAGGTAGAGGGGGAAACCCAGCAGCAGGAAAATTGAACCCAGCAGCGCCTGACGCGGCTGGGAAACCAGGACGTTGACGGTGATGGTGAGCAGGAAAAAAATAAACAGGGCCGGCAACACCGGGTAAAGAGGCATCCGGAAGCCACTGTAACTTTCCGATTTTTTCCGGGCTCTGGCCCTCAGGACAAAGATGGTCGAAGCCACCACGGCGATTCCCAGGCTGTCCAGGAACATCACATAGTTGACGATGTTTTCAAAAGTCCTGAGGAAAGCCAGGCTCAGCAGCATGAAAGCTCCCAGGAACAGCAGGCCGAATTCCTGCACCTGGGTTTTGGGGTTAACTTTCTTGAAGATGGCCGGCAGGGTGCGGTCCTCAGCCATGGCCAGGTAAGTGCGGGGAAGCTGCATCAGGATGGCGTTGAGAAAACCCAGGGCCGACAGGAAAATGGCCAGCGAAACAAATTTATGGCCGGCCCCGCCGAAGACCACCCGGGCGGTTTCGGCTGCTACCAGCTTGGCTTCCGACATTCCCGGGATTCCCAGCACCCGCCAATAGGCGAAATTGATTAGCAAGTAACAGCCAATCACTATCAGCATGCCCGAAATTACAGCCTGGGGCAGGTTCTTGCTGGAATCCTTCAGGTCAGCTCCGAGGTTGATGGTTTGCTGGTAACCCCCGTAGCTAAAAAATACCGAGATAAAACCCAGCCCCAGCGCCCGCCACCAGGGATTGTCAAGCGGCAGCGAAGACGCGGTCAGGGCCGGGCTGCTCTGCCGGCTGAAAAGACCGGCTGTGGCCAGGACGGCAATCAGAATAATCTTGGACAGGCTGAGGATATTCTGGGTCCGGGCGCCCGATTTTATGCCGATGTAGTTGAGCACCACCAGCACAATCACCATAGAAAAAGCCAGAAACAGGATGTTCTGTCCGGTCCGGGCTTTTTCCGGCAGGATGATGGGGGCCAGGTACTCGGCTCCGATCAGCGCCACTCCGGCTCCACTGGCAGTGTTGATGATAAAGACGTTAGCCCAGTTAAGCAGGAAAGCCAGCAGCGAATTGTAGCTTTCAGCCACCACCCGGTAATAGGAACCGGGGTGGGGGAAGCGGGCCCCGATTTCAGCAAAGGTCAGGGCTCCAACCAGGGTTATGAGGCCTCCGGCTATCCAGGCTGTGAAAAAGAGGAAAGGGGTGCGAGTGGCTGAGGCTACCATGGCCGGGGTCCGGAAGATGCCAATGCCGATGACCAGGCTGACCACCACCATGGTCACGTCGAAAGTATTAAGCCTGGCTTTTATCATGGTTAAGTATGCGGCAGTTTATAGATTTACATTCTTTGAATCCTCAGAGCATTTAAGTTCATAAAAGACCTGAAGTTAAACATTGTGAAACGGTCTCATAAGAATCACAAACAGCATTAATTATCTTCATCTCAGGTGATAAAGGCAAATCTTTTGAGATAATCTATTGAGGACAGGAATCCGGTCGGATTGCCTGGATTTCTTTTAAGTGAACTGAAACTGAAAAAAGGGTCCCTTGAACGGGTGGCGGACCTTAATCGTAAAAGTGCTGAAATAAGGTTCTTTTCCGCCAGAGGTAGAAAAGTGCCCACAGACAGAATATCAGGCTCGGAACAACTATGCTTATCTTGAAAAGGCCGGTCAGTCCGGCTACCAGCAGAACATCAAAAAGCCACATCCCGATTCCGATGAG
>DMVN01000109.1:13729-22920 GCA_003476685.1 Acidobacteriota bacterium
CCTATCCAGAAGGCTATGGTCATCAGAGCCACAAAAAGATTGAGGACCCCAATTATTACCAGCCCGAGAATGAATCTTTTTTCCTTGTCCATCAGAACCTCAAACAATAGAATACCTCAACCTGCAGCCTTAATGAAGCCGTATTTTCTATTGGTTCGGGCTCTGACTGATTTAATTGTTTTAATGGCCGGGATTTGCTCAGACCTGGATAGGGTCATGGTTTAATTTTCCTGGCCTGTTTCTGATAAAACTTTATGTGCCTATCTTTATAATTTCCGCTTCGGTTGAAGAAACCAGAGAGCGAAATAAGGCCTTGCTCTTAAAAAAAATGGTCAGGCCCCATTATTCCTGAAGACCACAGCTCAATTGCTCAATCTGGATTTAAGATTTAAGTATGAATAACAAAGAAGGCAATCTTTATTTCTTGATAAAAATTAAAAATCTTATTTAGCCTAAATTCCAAATCAGGTCAGGCTGATGGCTTTAATTAATAGTGACTGACAGCTATTTTTTATCCAGGCCCTTGTTGAAGACTGCCGTCAGGAAGCGGCGGTCGCGCTCGGACAGGGCCAGCCGGCCGAACAGGTCATAGAGCAGGTCAGTCACGTGCTGCCGGTTGGTCTCATGCATGAAGCCGCGTTTTTCCAGTTTTTTCAAGATAAGCTCAATACAATCAGTTTGCTCTTTCCTGGGTATGGGCGGTGGCAGCTGAGAAATCAGGTTGGTAGCGGATTCTCGAAACAGCGTGTAAAGAGTAATCAACACCGCCGCCGCTAAGTTGTAAGAAGGCTGGCGGCCGACCTGGGGAAGGTGAAACACAAAGTTAACCTGCCGTAACTCAGCATCACTCAGACCGGTTCTTTCATTCCCGAAAACCAGGCCTATTTTTGTCTCCGGTGAATAGCTCTTTATTCTGGAAACAGCTTCGTCTATGGTGATCACCTTAAAAGCTTTCCGCAAACGCACAGTTGAACCAAAAACTAAGTTCAGGTCCGAGACAGCTTCGGCCAGGGAATCATAGAAATTGGCGTTTCTCAGGATTTCAGTTGAATGAACAGCCGTTCTCAGGGCCTCTGCGGTTAATTCATTCTTTCCCACCACTCTCAGCCGGCTGAAGCCGGTGTTTTTCATGGCCCTGGCCACCAGGCCAATATTTTCCTGGTTTTCCGGGTTGACCAGAACAACATAAAAACGCGAGCGGTCGAGAAGGTCCTGTTCAGCTACAAAAGGAAGCTTCATAAAACAATTATATCTAAATATCTGTAAGCTGCGAAATCGAGTTTGCTCAAAAACGAGCCAGGAATCACCAGAATTGATTTTTGATAGATTTTTTCCAGTTCAGAGGAAGGCGATGGGTTTACTTCCTTTGGAGTGGTGACATTTTACAAAATAAACCTGAGCCACCTCTTATTTTTGGATGGAACATTTGAAGGGATGGCCGAGAAAGCAATTAATGAGTTAACTGTAAGTTGGGCAGCCGTAAAACAAAATATGCTAAACAAAATTTTAGAGGCCCGATGTTTCCCTGAACTTAAATCCCTTTTTTTCTATCAATTCCACGCAGTGCTTGACTACCCGTTCATCATAGAGCTTCCCGGCGTTGTCTTTTATTTCGTCCAGGGCCTGGTCCAGGCCCAGTGATGGCCGGTAAGGACGGTGAGAGGAGATGGCTTCCACCACGTCAGCCACGCAAATTATCCTGGCTTCCAGAAGAATTTGTTCACCTTTGAGGCCCCGCGGATAACCGGAGCCATCTATTTTTTCGTGATGCTGGTAAACAATCTCAGCGATGGGCCAGGGAAATTCAATGTCTTTGAGAATTTCAAAGCCTACTGTTGAATGAGTCTTGATTAATTCCATTTCTATTTCTGTCAGCCGTCCGGGCTTATTGAGAATTTCTGGTGGGATGGCGATTTTTCCCAGGTCGTGAATCATGGAGGCCAGCCTTACACCCTTGATGCGGGAATCATCAAGGTTCATAGCTTGAGCGATGGCTTCAGCCAGTTCGGCTACCTTTTCCTGGTGGCCGGCGGTGTAGGGGTCACGAACTTCAGCAGTTCTGGCTGCAGCCTTGATAATTCCGTAAAGGGTCTTTTCCAGGTTCTGTTCTGCCTGTTTTCTTTCGCTTATGTCCAGAACTATAGCCAGACAATTTTTCTTATTGGTCAATTCTACCACTTGCAGGTAAACTTCCACCGGATAAGTGGAACCGTCTTTTCTCCGGTGATAGGTTTCAAAAACCTCTTTTATCTTCATTCCGGAAAGTAAAGGTTGTAACAAAGTATCAAATTTAGTCCGATCAAATTCTGGTTTTAGGTCCAGGGGAGTCAGGTTCAGCATTTCTTCTGCGGAATAGCCGGTATTCTTGATAGCCGCCTGGTTCGCGTAGGTGAATTTTAAGGAGTTGGAGTCAAAGATATAAATCTCGTTTTGGCTATTTTCTATGACCTTGAGCAATTCTTCTTTTTCTTGTTGGGCTTTTATTCTTTCTGTGATATCAGTGACATAATTCAAAGTAGCTGGCCGACCTTCCCATTCTATGTGGACGGCGGTTATTTCTACCCAGCGAGTTTTACCATCCTTGGTCAGAAAACGAAATTCATAGGTAGCTCCGAAATCCTTTTCAGTAATCCGCTTGAGGTGCTTTTCGGCTACCATCTTTCTGTCTTCTGGATGAATAAAGTCCAGGAACGGTTGGCCGATTATTTCTTCTTCCGTGTATCCGTATTCCAGGCATTTCTTGTTGACCAGCTTAAATAGGCCGTCCTGGGCTACGATTATCATCTGGCCAGCATGGTCAAAAAGCACCCGGTATTTTTCTTCACTTTCTTTAAGCTTTATTTCAGCCTGCAGACGCAGGTTTTCTTGCTGAATTAGAAGACCAGTCAGCACGGTAGCTACCGGGAAGGTCAGCAAGATAGGCAGCCAGATCCTGCTGATGACCTCTATTCCTGCAGGCCAGGGCTTTATCAGTAGCTGACATCCGAGCATGACCAGATGAACTGCAAGGCCGAAAGTCAGGAGTTCGAATTTATTCAGAGTATTTATTTTCTTGATAAATTTTCTTCGGAAGAGTAGTCCGGTAGCTGAACACAGGACGATAGTAGCCAGGCCTGCCCAGACTCCATTTCCCCCGAGGTGATACCGGTATAAAAGGGAAATTAACGAAGCTATTATCGTTGGAATACTGCCAGCGTACAAGCCGGAAAGCGAAAGTATAATGGACCGACCATCGTAGATAACTCCACTGCTATAATTGTAAGCGACGCTCATAGCTGCGACTGCTAATAGACCGAAGACTAAACCCTGGAGAAGGTAGCCTGTTTTCTTTTCAAGAGTAGCTATACGAAGCACCAGGTTATAAAGGGCAGTAAGAGCCAGGATTAAGGAGACGTTTAAGATTAAAGAAATATACATTATTTTCCTTCAGGTTACTGCCCGTGTGGATTCTTTCTCAATCGGTTGAATGCGAAAAAATAGCCAGGATCCGACCACAGCCCTCCTTCGCGCGCCCGATTTCTTTCAATCTACTGATTACGATAAGAGAAGTTGTTTGTCAACTGGAATGTTTTCTGGTTAGCTAAAAAATTACTTTATCGCTCGTTCAATTCGGCCCAGAGCTTCAGCCAGAGTTTTTCGCGGGCAGGCTAAGTTTATGCGCTCAAAACCCGCCAGTTCTTCACCAAAAATTGGTCCTTCGTCAAAATAAACCCTGGCTTTTTTCAGGAAGAATTCGTTCAGTTCTTTCTGGGGCAGGCCCAGAGCCCGGCAGTCCAGCAGGGCCAGGTAAGTACCTTCAGGCTTAAGAAATTTTATTTGAGGAATGCGCTCTTCAAAGTAGCGCTGAGCATAATCCATGTTGCCTTCAAGGTATTCCACCAGCTGGTCCAGCCAGGTGGCGCCGTGGGTGTAGGCAACTTCCAGGGCCACCAGGCCAAAGATGTTGTTGACTGTCAGCCCGAGGTTGTCAAGCTGGGTCTTGTAGAGGTTGAGCAGTCTCTGGTTAGGAATAATAACCACCGAGGTCGTCAGCCCGGCCAGGTTGAAGGCTTTGCTGGGAGCAGTCAGGGTAACGGTCCGGGCGGCTACCTCCGGCGAAAGAGTGGCGATGGGAATATGTTTGTGTCCTTTATAAACGTGCTCGGCATGAATTTCATCCGAAACAATGAGCAGGTCCTGCTTCAGGCAGATTTCGGCCAGCTTCTCCAGCTCTTCCCGTCTCCAGACCCGGCCCACGGGATTATGGGGTGAGCACAGGATTAACATCCTGGTCCGCCGGTCAATTTTATTCTTGAGGTCTTCCAGGTTCATCCTCCAGGTGCCATTTTCAAAAAGGAGCGGGTTGCGCACCACCCGGCGGCCGTTGTTTTCCACGGCTGAGAAAAATGGATAATAAACCGGGCTCTGGACTATGACCTTGTCGCCGGGGGCGGTAAAGGTCTGAACGCAGATGTTAATCGCTGGCACCACGCCGTGGCACCGGGACAGCCATTCCCGTTTTATCTCCCAGTTATGGCGGGCCTGCATCCAGTTGATGATGGAGGTCCAGAAGGAGCGAGGAATGAAAGGATAGCCATAAGCTCCGTGTTCAGCTCTTTTCCTGACCGCCTCGACCACTTCAGGCGGGGCCGGAAAATCCATATCAGCCACCCACATCGGAATAACCTCCGGCACGCCCAGGACCTGCTCACAAAAATCCCACTTGAGAGAACAGGTGTTGCGCCGGTCGAGACCGCTGTCGAAATCATATCTTTTTTCACTCATTTTTCTGACCTCAGAAGTTTTTTGGTTCAGTTTCCTCTTATATTCAAATTTTAGTCTGATAAATACCTGCCAAATCTTCAGGTAAATATGGAGTGTTTAAAACTCCAGCTCTTTCCTGGCCTCAGATTGAAGATAAAGTTTAGTCAAGACAGGCGGGAAAAGCAAGCCGATCCGGGATGATGGCAAGCAGGGAATGGTGTCTCTGACCCGGGTTAAGGATTAAATTTTTATGAGGCTAACAGATAAGGTAGAGGTAATTTTCAAATTTTGAGGCTTTCTCCACTCTTAAAAGCGTGCCCAAAAAATCGGCTAACTTCTGGCCGACCTTTGATAAAATGACCGGTCAGACAGCGAATCAATTTAGTATAGATTTTAAGTGAGGCAATTCGGTTTCTTGACATCTTCCTGGAGCTGGATTATATTTCTCGGAAATTTGAAAAAGCGGCTATTGCCCGGCAGGCCGACGGCCCGCACCATGGACAGGGCCCGGCTGAAAAAATACCCCGGGCAATTTAGATATAAGATAAAAGCAGGTTCTGCGGGCATTCTTGCTACCAGGAGGGAAGAAAGTGCAGGCTATTGTTTGTATCAAGCAGGTGCCGGATACCACGGAGGTCAAAATCGACCCGGAAAGAGGCACTCTTATCAGGGAAGGGGTACCCAGCATCATCAACCCTTTTGACACCTATGCCATTGAAGAGGCTTTACGCTGGAAAGAAAAGTTGGGGGGCAAAGTCACGGTCCTCACCATGGGCCCGCCCCAGGCCCTGAGTGCTCTGAAAGAAGCGGTGGCTATGGGAGCGGACGAGGCCATTCTGCTGAGTGACCCGGCCTTTGCCGGCGCCGATACCTGGGCCACGGCTTATACCCTGGCCGCGGCCATCAGGAAAATCGGCCAGTTCGACTTGATTTTCTGCGGCCGGCAGGCCATTGACGGCGATACCGGACAGACAGGTCCCGGCATTGCCACTCAGCTTCAGATTAACCAGCTGACCTATGTCTGCAAAATTAACAGCCTTGACCTTGAGAAAAAACAGATTGAAGTGGAAAGGCTGGTAGAAGAGGGACGCGAAGTGGTTCAATCCAGCCTGCCCTGCCTGCTGACCGTGGTTAAGGACATCAACCAGCCCCGCTATCCGACCATCCTGGGCATCAGGCGTTCTCAGAAAATCCAGATTCCGACCTGGACGGCCAAAGACCTGGAAGTTGACCCCAAACTGCTTGGCCTGAACGGCTCTCCCACCAGGGTGGTGAAAATAGAGACGCCGCCCGCCCGCCAGGGGAAGTGTCAGCTCATGCAGGCGGAATCAGTAGAACAGCAGGCCGACCTGCTGGCCGAAAAACTCATTGCCGAGAAGATAATTGTCTGAGGTGCGACCATGGCCTTACTTGAAATAAAAAGAGAAGCCTGTACCGGATGTGGCGCCTGCCTTCAGGTCTGTCCCTTCGGAGCCCTGACCCTGGACAACGAAAACATAGCGGTGGTTAGCGAGGCCTGCACCGGCTGCGGGGCCTGCCTGCCCGAATGCCCGACCGAGGCCCTGAGCCTGCCAGAGGCTGAAAAGAGAGAAGCAGTTGACCTGAGCGCCTACCAGGGAGTCTGGGTCTGGGTGGAGCAGTATAACGGCCGGGCTTCCTCCATTTCCTGGGAAATGATCGGCGAAGGGAAGCGCCTGGCTGAAAAACGCGGGACCATTCTGACGGCCTGCGTCCTGGGCCACCAGGCCGATCCGATAGCCAGGGAGGCTATCGCCTACGGAGCCGACCGGGTCTTCCTGGTGGATGACCCCACCCTCCAGGTTTACCGCACTGACCCCTACGCCCGCTGCCTGGTGGAGCTGGTAAAGAAATACAGGCCAGAAATTTTTCTGCTGGGGGCCAGCACCCGCGGCCGGGACCTGGCCGGAGCCGTGGCCACTTATCTTTATACCGGGCTGACGGCTGACTGCACCGGCCTGGAGATTGAAGAGGGCTCGAACCTGTTGCTGCAGATCAGGCCGGCTTTCGGCGGTAACATCATGGCCACCATCAAGTGCGAAAATTACCGGCCGCAGATGGCCACAGTCAGGCATCATGTTTTTGAAATGCCGGTTCCCGACCACAGCCGACAGGGCCAGATAATCAGAGAAAAACCGGTCCTGCTGGAAGAACAGATTGCCACCAGGGTGCTAGACCTGATCGTGGAGAAGAACGAGGTCAACATTGCTGACGCCAAGATAATAGTTTCCGGCGGGCGCGGGCTGAAAGGTCCCGAAGGCTTTGCCATCCTGCACGAGCTGGCGGATGTTCTGGGCGGGGCCGTCGGAGCCTCCAGAGCCGCGGTTGATGCTGGCTGGATTTCCTACGCCCACCAGGTCGGCCAGACTGGAAGAACGGTCAGACCGGACCTGTACATTGCCTGCGGCATCAGCGGGGCCATTCAGCACCAGGCCGGGATGCGCACCAGCAAGATTATCGTGGCCATCAACAAAGACCCGGAAGCCCCGATTTTTCAGATTGCTGATTACGGCATCGTGGGCGACCTGTTCACCGTCGTCCCCGCCCTGACCCGGGCTCTGAAGAAAAGGCTGAACAAGTAAAAGAGCCAGCAGTCAGATTGTCAATGAGGTCAGGATTCTGACCGGATTTAACGGAATTCAACCTGGCTTTTATCTTCGGCCGGAGCCAGGCGGCCGCCGGCTCTCCTTGACTTTAAGACCACCCTTTTTTAAACTCTAACCGATGACCATCCAGGCGCCTGGGTTTTTTGCTGCTCTTTGTTATTACCAACAGAATGATTTCAGGCCGGGTCTCGTTTTGACCTGAAAGGATTATCATTTTTCCTGGCCGATGAATTGATTTAAATATTTTTCAGGAGGGGTGAAGTGGCCATAAAAATGGAAAGAGGCCTGTGGTTCAGTTTTATCTTCATTCTGGGACTGGTCATTGTCTCTCTCCTTATTTACTTGCTGCTGGGCACTGCCGGAAAGGGCCAGCCAGTGAGTGTGGTCTGGCATGACCACGACGGCAACGGCCGTGATTCACCCGGTGATGTCATCGAGATGGATAACGGCCAGATTTACCTGAGGCTCGATTACGTGGATGTCTGGAAAGGGCACCAGGCCCTCAATCCTTACGAAACGCCGCCCGAAACCCGGGACCTGGACCCTCGCTGGAACGGCTATTACCTGCAGGAACTCCGTTATCGGGGTGAACTCTGCTACCGCTACCTGGGCTGGGATAGAGCCCGGGAACTTTATCCAACGTTGAGCTCCAACGATGTCATCGGCCTGGTGGGGCAGCCAGAGAGTTATCCTGATAATCCCTTCCTTTCACTGTGGAATGCCAAGGAATCGGAAAAGAATCCATCTTATAAATGGTATGTTTATTTCGAGAAACATGAAATAAAAAAGGATAAGAACGGCGGCCAGGTCCTGGTGCTGACCGCCGATAAAGGACAGGGGCTGAGCCACCGGCTGGAAATCAGCCTGCATAACCAGAGGCTCCTGTTCGACCATGAGGTCAGGAATAACGGGGAACAGGAAGTGCCGTACATAAACCTGCTGACCCTGCCGGCCAACAGGATAATCGATACCGCCTTCGGCCCCCCCGAGCTCCTCTGTTCCCGTAATATAGAACCGCTGGGTTTTTCCGACAGCTACACTTTTACGGTCAGGGGTGAGGGGCTGGCGGTCTCGGGTATGCTTCCCTGGAAAATCAAGCGGGATACCAGAACCAACTATTTCACCGGCGGCTGGTGGATTCTGCATCAGCACGGCCTGATGGTCTGGAAGGCGGTCCGTCTCAAACCGCAGGCAGAAGCCCGCTTTAACCTGGTGGCCACCTTTTCCGACGAGAATATTTATTCGCGCTATAACCGTTACCTGAAACAGAACGGCCTCACCTTCGAGAAGGTCAACCTGGACGAAGTTGAAAAATACCTGGTGAGCAATGTGCCCCGGACGATTACCAGGGAAGGCTGGGTTTACCACGCCTACGAGTGGCCGACCAACGACTGGCACAACGAGATGACCGGTAAGGCTTTCATGACCATGTTCTACGTGACCGGCGACCGCACCTGGTTGCAATATACCATCAACGCCAACCGCTTCTACCTGGAAAAGATGCGCTGGAATTCACCCGACCATCCGTTCTTTGGCTATTTCATGGACCAGACGGTTGATACCAAACAGCGCCAGTGCTTCCTCTGGTCGCAGCCTTACAACGTGGAGTCACTGCTGGCCGAGTACCCGTTGACCGGAAATCCGGCAGCCAAGGAAGCCCTGCTGATAAATTTCGAGAAGGTGCATTCCGGTCTGATGTGGAACCCCGAGGGAAAGAGATGGTACTGGCGGGCCGTGGTCGACCCGGCCACCAGGCCGCCCAAACTCATCTGGAAGGATGACCTCAATACCTTCGATGCCTGCGAGTTCGGTATTGACGTCATG
>DMVN01000122.1 GCA_003476685.1 Acidobacteriota bacterium
CCAGCATCCGGAAAAATCCCCAGAAGACCGGGAGCTGAATCAGCAGGGGCAGGCAGCCTCCGGCCGGGTTGATGCCGTGCTCCTTGTACAGGCGCATCAACTCCTCGTTCATCTGCCGTCTCTGTTCTATATCCTGCTTGGCCTTCTTGTATTTAGCCCTGAGAGCTTTGATCTTGGGCTGGATTTCCGCCATCCTGGCCATGGATTTGGTCGAGCTGTACGTCAGGGGAAAGAAGAGTATTTTAATAATCAGGGTCATAATGATTATGGCCACGCCCCAGTTGGGAATCAGGCCGTGGAAATACCTGGTGGCAATCAGCAGCAATTCGGCTATCCCGCCGAAGAAACCGAAGTTGATGATTTTTTTGGTCTGGTGTCCGTAGGCTTTCAACCGGTCATATTCTTTGGGCCCCAGGTAGGCTTCTTGGGGCTGGCTGAAAGCCAGGTAAAAATAGGGGATAACCGCTATCTTGCCGTCGGCCTGGGTTTCGCTGACTTCCTTCTTGAAAGCCAGGGCCTGGCTGCTGGCCGGGTCTAACAGGAAGATGGCCGCAAAATAATTTTCTTCGTAAGCAGCCCAGTCCAGTCCGAGATAGCGGCTGGCTTCATTTTCCAGGGCTATCTTTTTTTCCTGCAGCCGGAAGACCTTCTGGTCGCGGCTGGAGAGGAAAGCCGCGCCCCGGTTGGCGCTGAACTTCTGCTTGAGTTCTTCCGGGCTCAGACTGCCGATGCCCGGCCCCCACACCACCACCGGGTTCACCTCTTTCCCGCCAAGCTCCAGGCTGATTTTTATCCCGAAATTATAGTCACGACCGTTAAAGGTCAACTGCTTGCGGACTTTCAGAGTATTCCCATCGGAATACTCAAATAGAAGAGTGCCGGTTTCACCTTCCCCCAGCCGGACGTTGCCGCCTTCAAATTTATAGAGGGCGCTGTTGGCCCGCTCCATCAATTCCGGCTCCTCCAGTTTCAAAGCCAAAGGATAGAGTCCAAACCGCCCGGCGGCTTCCGGCACCAGGTCGAGCGGCTCGGGCACCGGCTCCTCCCGGTCGGGCAATTTCTTCAGGTGATTTTTTAGCTGCCAGCTGGTCAGCACCGCTCCCCGGTTGCTCCAGGTAGCTTTATAAAGTGGCGTTTCCACCGTGATGCTTTCTTCCTGCTCGGCTGCCACGGCCTCGGTCACCGTCGAGGCTCCAGTTTCCCGGGCCGGAGCCATAGGGGTTACTTCCAGGGGTTTGGCGGTTTCTGCCCCCGTTTCCAGCCTGTCTGTGGCCGCCGCTGGCGTCTGGGGTGCCGGCTGGACTGGTTTGTTGGGCTTGATGAAAATCAACTGATAAAGAAACAGAATCAAAAACGACAGGAAAATGGCCAGTATCAATCTCTTTTCCATAATCTCCTCTTAAGGCAAAGGGTCAACTCCTCCCTCGTGAAAGGGATGGCAGCGCAATATCCTCTTCCCCCCGAGCCAGCTCCCCTTGAAAAATCCGTATTTCTTTATGGCCTCATAGGTATACTGAGAACAGGTGGGGTAGTAGCGGCAATTATGACCGAGCCAGGGTGACAGCAACAGCTGGTAAGCCCTGATCAGCCCGAGGGCAATATATTTCATGCACAGCTCCGTCTTTCTCAGCTCGACCTAAAGAGGCAGCCTGTCCAGCACCGCTCTGAACTCGGCCTCCACCTCATCCCGGTTCCGCCCGCAGATGTCCGACCGGGCGATGAATATCAGGTCCACCGGCCCGGGCAATAAATTTTTGTTTTTCCGGAAAAGCTCCCGGAACCATCTCTTGACCCGGTTCCGGGCGGTGGCCTTGCCAATCTTTCGGCTTACCACCACGCCCAGCCTGGAATATTCCAGGCCATTCGGCTGAAAAACCAGGTGGAAATACCTGCCTCTTAACCGGCGGCCCTTCCTGTATAATTCAATAAAATCCTTTTTCCTGCGGATTCTTTCAACCGGTCTCAGGCGTTCATCCATCAGACCGCAAGTCTTTTGCGACCTTTTGCCCTTCTGTTCTTAATGACTTTCTGGCCTCCTTGGCTGCTCATTCTGACCAGAAAGCCATGGGTTTTTTTTCTCTTCCGGTTATTCGGCTGAAAAGTTCTCTTCATGGTCAACGCTCACTACAAGATTTAAGCTTGTATCTTAAACGAAGACAAGCAGTTCTGTCAAGTGCCGGCCGCTGACTGTTAGCCCTGGTCTCCTGACGCAGCCTCCGCTTCCTCAGCTGCTTGTTGGTTGTGCTGGGCCAGATAAATTAGTGACACCTTGGAATCCTTTGCATGAGTATGAACATTAGCCCCCTTCCCGTTGAGAAAATTTTGCGTTTCTCTCTTATGGCCAAAGTTATACTCGGGACCGCCGACCCCAAACCGGAGAGCTATTGATGGCCAAAACATCTTGGGTACAAGTGTCACTAACGTCCTGAACCTGTACATCGGTTTGACTATAAAGATAGGATAGACTATAATTTAAGCGAAATGCATTCTCTCAAAATTGGTGACAAGGTCATCTACCCGGCCCAGGGACTGGGAATCATAGAAGATATTCAGGAAGAATCATATAACGGACAGTCCATCCGCACCTTTCACATTCGCCTCAAGTGCAACAATACTCTGGTAGTTATTCCCAGCAATTCAGCCGCCGAAATCGGTTTGAGGCGGCCGGTTTCCCAGAAGGACGTCAATAAATTTTTCCAGTTCCTGAGGAAGTGTGCGGTCGACATCAGCACTGACTGGAAAGATCGTTACAAGGAAAATTTTGACCTGATGAAATCAGGCCAGCTGGAAGATATCGCCGTCGTCTTCAAGACGCTCTTCCTGCTGAGCCAGACCAAGCCCCTGTCCTTCAGGGAAAAAAAGATGCTGGAGAAATCGCGGGAGCTGATCATCAGCGAGCTGGCGGCTTCTTCCTGCCTCAGTCCGGACAAAATCAGCACCCGGCTGGACCAGTGCCTGTCCAGCTGTCTCAAGGACCTCAAGATGGGTCCGGCCTTTTGATTTTCCTCCAATGCTGACCGAGATCGGCCTGTTCGTCTTATTCCTGGTTTTAAGCGCTTTTTTCTCTTCTTCCGAAACCGCCTTCCTGTCCGTCAACCCCTATACCCTGGAATACCTGGACAGTAAGGGCTCGACCCGGGCCAGACTTATCCGTAAGATGCTGGCCAGACTGAGCGAACTGCTGTCCACCATCCTCATTGGAAATACCCTGGTTAACGTCGCCGCCGCTTCTATCGCCACCTCCATTCTGGTGCGGCTGTCTTCCGACCCCAACCAGGCGGTGATTCTGGCCACCCTGGCTACCACCCTGTTGATTTTGATATTCGGCGAGATAACGCCTAAAACCATTGCTGCCTACCGACCAATGCCGCTGGCTTCATTTTATGTTTACCCGGTCCGGATTTTTTACTACCTTTTCTACCCCCTGACCCGGCTCTTTTCCCTGCTGACCAACCTCTTTCTGCCCCGGGAGGAGCGCCGCCGCCAGCCCCGGGCCCACCATCTGAGCGACGAGGAAATCAAGGTGGTCATCAGCTCCGGGGCCAGGGGGCTGTCACGCTTCCGGAAAAAAATGCTGGCCGGGGTGCTGGACCTCAGCCACCGCCCGGTCAAAGAGATAATGATTCCCCGAACTCAGGTCCGGGCCCTGGAAGTTAACCTGCCGCTCCCCGAGGTCCTCAGGATTGTCCAGGAGTGCGGTTTCTCCCGCTATCCGGTTTACCGCAACACCATCGACAACATTGTAGGACTGGTCCACGTCAAGGATATCCTGCCGCTGATGCCATCGCCGGGGGAATTCAACCTGAGCCGGCTGCTACGCCGGCCGTTGTTTGTTCCAGAGCTGGCCAGCATCGAAAAAGTCTTGCTGCAGATACAGGAAGGAGCCGTCCATCTGGCCCTGGTGGTGGACGAGTTCGGCAACTTTGAGGGTATAGTCACCCTGGAAGACATCATGGAAGAAATCATCGGCGACATCCGGGATGAATACGACCGCAAAGCCGAGGATTGGTACCAGCAGGTGGGGGAGAACGAATACCTGATCAAGGGCACGGCCCCGATTAAAGAAATAAATGAAATCCTGAACCTGGACATTCCGGAAAAAAAGGATTATACCACCCTGGCCGGATTGTTTCTCTACCACTTCGGCCACCTGCCGGCCGAGAAGGATTCCATCAAGCTGAAATCGATGCAGTTTACGGTGGAAAAAATGAGCCGCCGTCATCTGAGCCAGATTCGGGTTAAAGTGCTCCGGGACCAACCAGAGGAGACCGCCAGATGAAGGTTGTGGCCAGCAACAAGAATGCCTATCACAATTATGAAATACTGGAAACCATGGAAGCCGGCCTGGCCCTGACCGGGAGCGAGGTTAAATCAATCAGGGAAGGTCGGGTCAGCCTGAAGGAAAGCTTCGCCGATTTCCAGGGTGATGAATTATACCTGATAGATTGCAACATCAGCCCTTACCATGCGGCCAACATCTTCAACCACGAGCCGACCAGGCCGAGAAAGCTGCTAATGCACCGGCGGGAGTTGAAACGGCTGGCCGGCAAGGTCCAGGAACGAGGGTTAACCCTGGTCCCGACCAAGGTCTACCTGAACGACCGGGGACTGGTCAAGGTGGAGCTGGCCCTGGCCCGGGGCAAAAAGACTTACGAAAAAAGAGAAACCATCAAGAAACGGGATGTTGAGAGAGAAATCCGGGCCGAGATGAAAAAGCGCCTGCGCTGATCAGGGGCCAGTCACTTTGGCCGCCAGTTTCCAGGCCAGCCTCAGGGCTTCACCAAAACTATCCGGACGGGCCAGGTTTTTCCCGGCCAGGTCAAAGGCCGTGCCGTGGTCGGGAGAAGTCCTGATAAAGGG
>DMVN01000261.1 GCA_003476685.1 Acidobacteriota bacterium
GATGATTACCTCAGGACCGGCCAGGAACGAATCTATGCTGCCGGCGATGTGGCCGAGCACCGGGGCCGGGTCTATGGACTGATTCCGGCGGCCTTTGACCAGGCCCGAACCCTGGCCTATAACCTCTGCGGTCAGAGCAAGAAGTATGAAGGGACGATTCCGGCCAGCACCCTCAAAGTGGTTGGTGTTTACCTGACCTCCATCGGGCTGGTGGCCCCGGAAGAAAAAGGCTATGAATCCCTGACCGACTATAAACCAGAACTCGGAGTTTACAAGAAGCTGGTGCTTAAAGACGACTCGGTAGTCGGGGCTATCTGGCTGGGCACCAAGAAAGGGGCCCAGGAAATCAGCCGCCTTATTCAGTCCGGAAAGAAAATCGGGGAATTCAAGAGCCAGATTTTAGAAGACAGTTTCGATTTTTCCAGGCTCTTTCAGGAAAATTGAGAAACGGTGTTTTATAGTAATTGGCGGGAGAGGCTAATGTCTAAAATCAAACTCGTAATCCTGATAATCCTGGTAGCCTGGCTATCGGTAGGCCTGTCGGCCCAGATAAAAGCCAGCGGCTATTTTTCCTTTGAATACCTGAAAAGCCAGGCCGAGGGATATTATCCCCGGGGAACTTTTGCCAACTTTAACGGCGGCCTGGCCGTTTCCGGGGTTATTTCCGGCAGCCTGAGTTTTGTGGCCGAAGGCCGGGTAGAATCACGCCAGGATTTCAGCCTGGCTCAGGCCTACCTGAATTTTCAGGGTAGCCAGCTAATTACCCTGAAAATAGGTTTATTTGAAATACCTTTCGGCCGCTTCAACTGGTCGGGTCGGCCCCACGAGAATCCCACCGTTTTTCGGCCGCTGGTCTTCCATTTTTTCCCCTACCGCTGGCAGGACCTGGGAGTCTGCCTGCAGGGCAATTATGCCATCTTTTATTATTCGGCTTATATTATAAACGGGCTATCCGCTGATAGTCAGGGCTATCTGGAAACCAGGCTGACCGATGCCAACAAAGATAAGGCGATGGGCGGCCGGCTGGGGTTGAGGTTCGGACAGGGTGTTGAAATCGGGGGCTCAATATATAACGGTAAATATGACCCTGACGGGACCAAGGATGTTCAGTTCCGGGGATTGGACCTGCTCTGGCTCACGCCGGAGTGGGAGGTCAGGGGGGAATATACCCAGACTGCCTACGATCATCCTTTTCTTAACAAGAAGATAAATTTTGAGGGCTATTATCTCACCGTCAGCATGCTTTTCAAGAGTTTCCGTCTCTATTACAGCTATCAAAAATCAGACCTGCCGGAAGCCCTTATAGACGACCACCAGGCTCCGCCGCTCAACATTTTCCTGGAAACCATGGTCAAAAAGACCAGGTCGGCCGTTGGCTTAAAGTGGGACCTGGCTGCCAATTTTTATGCCAAGCTGGAATATGACTGGAATAAAGAAAAAGAACTCAAACTCAAAGATAATGTTCTTTTGGTCCAGGTTGGCTTTGTCTTCTGAAAACTTTATACGGCTCTGGAAATCTGGTAGAATACCCCGGGTTTTTTCCTGAAATCCCGGACGGAAAGATTCTTTTAAGAGGATAACAACATGGCCAATCTCCTGGTTCTCGGGACCCAGTGGGGCGACGAGGGGAAGGGCAAGGTGGTTGATTTCCTGGCTCCGGCCTTTGACATCGTCGCCAGATACCAGGGCGGGCATAATGCCGGTCACACGGTCTATCTCAGCGGAAAAAAGATTGTGCTGCACCTGATACCCTCCGGCATCCTTCATCCGGATAAAATCTGTGTTATCGGTAATGGCCTGGTGGTCAGTCCCCAGGCTTTCTTCAAAGAGGTGGGGGAGCTTGAAGCTCTGGGGGTTGATATTAAGCCGGGTCGCCTGCTGGTCAGTCGCTCGGCCCAGGTAATTATGCCTTACCATCCGTTGCTGGAAAAAATTGCCGAGCAGAGTCGGGGGCAGAAGATGATCGGCACCACCTGCCGGGGCATCGGGCCCTGCTATGAAGACAAAGCAGCCCGCTGGGGCATTCGGGTTGGCGACCTGCTGGAACCGGAAATTTTGAAAGAGAAGATTGAAGCCAGCCTGGTTATTAAGAACAAGATTTTTGAGGTCTTCGGTTATCAGCCTCTCCAGGTGGAACCCATCCTGGAAGAATACAGTGCATTGGGCGAAAAGCTGGCCCCTTATATCGCTGACGTTTCGGTTTTTCTCAGCCAGCAGATTAAGTCCGGCCAATCGGTGTTGTTTGAAGGAGCCCAGGGCGCCCTGCTGGACCTGGACCACGGAACCTATCCTTATGTGACTTCCTCCAGCTGCACCGCGGGTGGGGTCTGCACCGGACTGGGCCTGAGTCCTAAGGACATCACCGGAGTTCTGGGAATAACCAAGGCCTACACCACCAGGGTGGGCAGCGGCCCCTTTCCCACCGAGCTTAAGGATGAGGCCGGGGCCCTGATTGCCAGGAAAGGTGATGAATTTGGGGCCACCACCGGCCGGGCTCGTAGATGCGGCTGGTTCGATGCCGTGGCCGTGCGTTATGCCTGCCGGATTAACGGCGTTGACCTGATTGCCCTGACCAAGCCCGATGTGCTGGAAGAGCTGACCGAGATCAAAGCTTGTTACGCCTATCGTTATAAAGGAAGTCTGGTAAAAGATTTTCCTTCAGAACCCTGGATTCTGGAAAAGGTGGAGCCAGAATACCGCAGTTTCCCCGTCTGGTCCAGGTCAATTCACCGCCAGAAGGATTGGGCCAGTCTGCCCTCAGGCTTCTTGGATTATCTGAACTGGTTGGAGGATACCCTGGAGACCAAGGTCGGGCTGATTTCAACCGGGGTCGACCGGGAGGATATCATCTACCGCCGGGAAGAATTCCAGAAAATTCTTGGCGAAAGAGCCAGGCTCCTGGTCTGAGTCCAGGGGGCCGGGGAGCGAGGGAGAAGAGCATGCGAGCTGAACCAACCCTGGTGCAATGGGTGGAAATAAACCGCCAGGCCTTTCTTCACAACGTCAGGGAGTTCCAGAAAAGGTTGGGGCCAACCGGCTTGATGGCGGTAATCAAAGCCAACGCCTACGGACATGGCCTGCTGGAAATAGCCCGGCTCTCAACGGAAGCCGGGATAGACTGGTTCGGCGTTCACAGCCTGGAAGAAGGTCTGGCCCTGAGGCAGGCTGGTTTCCGCCAGAAGATTCTAATCCTCGGCTACCTGCCTCTGGCCCAGGCCGGAGAAGCGGTCGGAGCCGACCTCAGAGTTACGGTTTATAACCTGGAAACCCTTCGGGCACTGGCGGCGGCTTCAAGGAAGCTGCACAGGCCAGCCCTGGTTCATTTAAAAATTGAAACCGGAACCAACCGTCAGGGAATAGCGATAAATAAACTGGGAAGTTTCCTGAGCTGGCTTAAGAAAACCCCGGAAGTGAAGGTGGAAGGTGTTTCCTCACACTTTGCCAACATCGAGGACACAACCGATGATTACTATCCTCGCTATCAGCTTGATAATTTCCTCCAGGCCGTAAAGTTTCTCCAGGCCAGCGGGCTTGACGTTCCAGTCAAGCATATGTCGTGCTCGGCTGCGGCCATCCTTTTCCCGGAAACTTATTTTAACCTGGTCAGGGTGGGCATCGGGCTTTACGGTCTCTGGCCATCCCGGGAAACCCTGGTTTCCTGCCGCCTGCGGGGCCAGGAGCCGTTGAAGCTCAAGCCGGTTCTCAGCTGGCGGGCCAGGGTAGCGCAGATAAAAGCGGTGCCTCGCGGAGCCTATATCGGCTATGGCTGCACCTACCGGACCACCCGGCCGACCAGGCTGGCCATAATCCCGGTCGGCTATTATGATGGCTATGACCGCAGCCTGTCTAATTCTGCCTATGTTTTAATCAAAGGAAAAAGAGCCCAGGTCAGGGGCCGGGTTTGCATGGACTTCATCATGGTCGACATCACCGATATTCCCGGAGTCAAGCTCGAAGATACCGTAACCCTGCTTGGCAGCCAGGGGAAGGAAAAAATCCAGGCTGACCAGCTGGCCAGCCTGGCCGGGAGCATCAGCTATGAAATTGTCACCCGGATTAATCCCCTGATACCGAGGTTGATTGTTTAAAAGTTAGACCCGGCTTAGGTCCGTTTTTTCTGCACGATGGGTTGGCGAGCCCAATTCTCTCCGAGCAGCTTTGCCAGCACGGTCCTTAATCGCTGGCCGGCCCCATAAAAAATTTTCGCAGACCCGGGACCTAAAGCTCAACCTGGAGCTCATTATAAAAAAAACCAGCTGGCTGACCACATTTCTTGTTGAATCAACCCGGACTCTAAACATATAATTCTCACGATGGAAAAAGAAAACAAGTCGCGGACAGGTAAAAGGGGTAGATTTTTTAAGTTAGCTGGCTGGGTTTTACTCGGACTGGTTCTGCTCCTGGTTCTGGCAGGACTGCTGTTACAGACCTCCTGGGGCGGGAAATTTGTCCTGAAGAAAGCCGGGAAAATTATCGAAGAAAAAGTTGGCCTGGGTCTCCAGGCCGAAAGTCTCCGACTCAATATTTTCAGCCTGAAAGCCACTTTTACCGGACTGAAGCTCACCCCGGCAGATAAGAGTCAGCTGCCGGTGGAATTGATTAGCTGCGAGCGGCTGGTTTTGCAGGCTGGCTGGTCCACCCTCAGCGGCGGCGAGCTAAGAGTTAAAAACCTGGAAATAATCAAGCCGGTGGTCAAGTTGAAAGCGCCGACTGCGGCGCCGGGCGAACAGAAACCGGAAGAAATCTCCCCGCCGGAAACCGGTTCTTCTCAAGGCTTTTCTTTCCGCCTGGATAAATTCCGGCTGGAACAGGGCACCTTTTCTTTTGAACAACCAGACCAGCCTCTTTCTCTGGATTTATCCGGGATTAAAGCTACAGTTGATTTTGACCAAAACAGCCGTTTCCACCGCGCCGTCCTCACCGGAGGTTCCGGTTTTCTGGTTCTCGGCCAGGGAAAATTGAATATCAAAGAGCTGGAAATCCGGGCTGCTTTCGACCAGCAAACCATAGAGCTGGAAAGATTTTCTGTAAGTACTGACCATAGCTTGCTGGGAATTTCCGGCACTATAAATAATTATTTTGAAAACCCGGGGCTGAACCTGAAAACTACCGGCCACCTCGGCCTGGCAGAAGTGGCTTTACTGCTCTCCCCAGCCGAAAAATACGCCGGCCAGCTCAACTGGAATCTGGCCATGGCCGGAACCCCTGCCCGGCCTGTAGTTAGCGGGAATATTTCGGGTCGCCAGTTAAAAATTTATGGGCTGGCTCCGGTTGAGCTTAACCTCGATATAACTCCGGGGAGCGATGCTTCTCACCTGGTAAAGGCTAAGGCCGGCTTGGGGGAGGGGCAGCTTTTTCTAGAAAGCCACCTGCCGCCCGGGCTTAAAGGAACCTGGCAGGCCTCTTTAGACCTGCGGCAGCTGGATTTGCGCTTACTCCAGGCTTTTATTCCCGATTTTCCGGTAGAACTGCAGTCGGCCATCAGCGGTTTGATTGAGCTTGAGGCCGGGGAATTAGCGGTAGCTGAAGCTCGCGGCCAGGCCCGGTTGCAGTTAAAACCGATAGATGCGGCCGGGCCTTCAGCCGCCAGGGCTGCCGTTCCTTTAAGCGGCCATATCTATCTCAGTCAGTCCGGGAAATTGCTGGCGGTGGAGAAGCTGGATTTAAGTGTTCTGGATTCGCGTTTGAGTTTCAAGGGACAGATAGACAGCAATGAAAATATCTCTGGCCGCCTGAGCTGGAGGCTGGAAGACCTTCAGGCTGTTATCCGCAGCTTCCGGGCGGCGGGTCTGGATAAGGGGGTTTCAGGACCCGAGTCCCAGCTTCCGGCCCTGGAAAGCCTGAAAGGCTCGGTCGGACTGGAAGCCACAATCTCCGGTCAACTATCTTCCCCGCGCTTTGACCTAACTCTTTCCGGGAAGAATTTAAGCTTCAGGGAGTTAAGCCTGCCCGGTCTTGAACTCAAAGCTAACGGAGGTCCTGAAAGTATTGTTCTCAGCCGCCTCCTGGCCCGGTTTAATCAGGGGCAGATTGCCGCGACTGGAAAGTTCAGGCCAGTGAGCGCCCAGCGCGGCTCTATCTTTAGCCTTGACGGGCAGGTGGAGATATCAGACCTGGACCTGAGCCAGATAGCCGGGCTTCTGGCTGAAGACAACCGGGGTTACCTGAACGGTGTCCTGAACGGACTTGTCAAATTGGAAGGAACTTCAACCGGCCCCCGGTCGAGTTTTCAGTTCCGACTCAGCGGGACCGAAGCCGGAACGGCCAGGCTGGAAAGCCTGGAAATCCAGGGCCATTACAACCCGGGCGAGCTCAGTTTGCAAAAAATTGACCTGCGCTTCCCGGAGGGGCAACTTCAGGGCCATTTGTCCTTACGCCCCCGTCCGGGGGAAATCAAGGTTGAGTTGAAGGGACAGAAAATAAAGGCCCAGTTATTTCAGGCCTGGCTGCCTGCCTTAAAGTCCGGCCTGGTTGACCTGGAGCTAACTGCTTCCGGTTTCTGGAAAACTCCGCTGGCCGAGCTGAAAATTACCGGTCAGGGTTTTATGGTCGACCGGCTGTGGTTTCCATATTTTGAGCTAAGAGCCAGGGCCGACGGCCAGACTGCCCGGGCCACATTTTCCGTTCCGCGCTTTAACCTCAGTCTGGAAAGCCAGATGGAATTGAAAGCCCCCTACCTGCTCACCGGACTGATTGAGATTCAGGATTTGCCGCTATCGTCTCTGGCCGGCCTGTTGCCCGAAGTGGGGGAGACCAGTCCTCTGGTAGCCCTGAGCGCCACCACTAAATTTTCCCTGCCGCTGGAAAAGCCGGAAAACCTGGAGGCCGAATTTGAATTCCAGGATTTTGATTTTGCCGGGCTGTCGGTGCTGCTGCCGTCCCTCCAATCCTTAAAGCCCGGAGGACGAGCCAATGGCCGGATAGTTTTGAAAGGATTTTCTCCTGACCTGCAGGGGACTGACCTGCGACTGGAAATTCCCTCGCTCCAGTTGCAGCTTGGCGGGAACGAAATCAGAAATGAGGGACCGTTGACCATCGAGCTCCGGGAGAAAAGATTCCGGGTGGGAGGTTTTATCCTGAACTCCGGCCGCTCCAGAGTGAGCCTGGGCGGAGGAGCAGAACTTAAGGAGCTGAGCAACCCGGCCCTGGATTTTAGCCTGAACGGAGACCTGGACCTGTCTGATTTCGGCGCCTGGCTGTCCGGGATGCAGGTCGGGGGAAAGATGAAGCTCCGGGCTGCGGTCAGGGGTGGCCTGCAGAAGCCGTTGATAGAAGGTACCGGTTCCATGGATGGCGTATTCTTGAGAATGCAGGACCTCCCTCTGGTTCTGAGCGAGGCCAGTGCCAGCTTCAGGGTTGATAATTCCGAGCTGGTTCTGGAAAGGCTGGAAGGGCTGGCCAACTCCGGCGGCTTTTCCGGTTCGGGTCAGGCTCTGTTCGGTCAGAATTTTTCTCTGACCTCGGCCAGGTTTAATTTTAAGCTCCGCGACTTTGATTTCAATTTTCCCCGCGGCTTAAACAGCCTATCCGAAGCCAACCTGGTTCTGACCAGGGAAAAGCGAGGCTGGTTGCTGGCCGGTGATTTTTCCATCTTAAACGCCAGCTACCGCGAGGATTTTTATCCCAGCACCCAGGGGCTGAAGATGGCCCTGAGTGCGGTTTCGCCGGTGGGCACCGAGTTCCCGGCTTTTCTTTATGAACTGGCCCTGAGCATTGATATTAAAACCATTGAAAATATCGTGGTCAAAAACAACCTGGCCGACCTGGAGCTCAAGGCCAATCTTAACCTTAAGGGAACAATTCCTGCCCCGATTCTTTCCGGACGGGTTGAAAGTGCCTATACCGGGGAGCTGGTGGTGGGAGACCGTAAATATACGGTGGAGAGGCTCAGGGTTGATTTTCTCGGCCGGGAAAATCTGGAACCAAACCTGGATATTTTTCTCAAGAGCACGGTCTATGACCAGGAGGAAGAAATTGAAGCCAGCCTGGTCCTGTCGGGGACGCCTTCGGACCTACAATTTTCTCTGACTTCAGTTCCCGCCAGGTCGCAGGAAGACCTGGCCTCTCTACTCCTGACGGGAAAAAGCCTGCGCCAGGTTCAGGGCTCAGCCCTCAATACCATCAGCAGCCAGCTGGTGCAGCATTTTTCCAGCCCGCTGACTTCGCCCGTAACCAAAACCCTGAAGAAATGGCTAAAAGCTGAAGATGTCATCCTGGAACCGTTGAACATTGCCACCCTGCAGGACCCGGGGGCCAGACTGACCGTCAGGAAAAGAATGACCAGGAGCTTTGCCGTCACTTATTCCATCGATTTGACCAACAGCCAGTACCAGACCTGGATTTTGGACTACAGGTTGAACCGGAATTTTTCCACCCGGGGCTTCCGCCGAGACGACGGCGTGGTCGGCCTGAACTTGAAACATAGGGTCAGCTTCGGTCAGAAGCCTGATTCCGGCCGACACAACAAAATCGTAAAGAAAAAATTGAATGAGGTTGAAATAAGCGGTGAGACCGTTTTTCCTGAAGAGCAGCTGGCCAGAGTCCTGAAACTCAAAGCCGGCCGCTCCTACCGGACCGCAGCCCTGCGCCAGGCTCAGAACCGGTTGGAAGCTTTTTACCGCCGGTCGGGTTATTTCAATGCCCGGATAGAGGGCGAAATAGAGGAACTGGAAGAAGATGGCTTGAATTTGCGGCTTAATATCCAGCCCGGTCGCCCGGTGGAATTCAAATTTACCGGGGATAAAATTCCGGCCAGAGCCAGGAAAAAAGCGCTCGGTTCCTGGGTGGGAAGACTGCCGGAAGAAGCTAATATCTATCAATTGAAAACGGTGCTGCTAAACGAGCTTAACCGGCGCGGTTATTATCAGGCCGCGGTCAGCCTGAACAAAATACCACAGGAAGGAAAGGTTGTTTACGAAGTCACAGCCAGTCTGAACGGTAAATGGAAGATTGAGAGCTTTAAGCTCAGCGGCAATCCGGTCTTTAAGGAAGCGGTGATTAAAAAGATTGTGGCTGATTACTTTGGAGCTAAAGCCCGGGGAGTGTGGAACCTGGTCTATGACCGGAAAATTGCTCTGGAACTGGTTGAGTATTTTTATCAGGAGAATGGTTATCTCCAGCCAAAAATTGAGGCTCCTCTGATTGAAGCGGATTTTCAGAAACGCCGGCTCCATCTGCAGCTCAAAATCGAAGCCGGGCCCAGGAGCCAGGTCAGCGCGCTGGAAATTTCTGGCAATACTAAGTTCAGCACTGAGGAACTGTCAGCCAGCCTGAATCTGAAGCCGGGAAACATCTTCAGCTGGCCTGCCCTCAATGAAGACCGAACGGTCCTGACCAACCGCTACCGGAGCGCCGGCTTCAAGGATGTCAGGGTGGAGATTGAAGCCCGGCCGGTCGATGACGGACCTGATTATGAGGTCAGAATCAATATTGATGAAGGGCCGGTTTATACTATCTCCAGCCTGGAAGTCGAAGGAACCAGGCGCAGCCGCCGTTCCTTTGTCCTTAGGGAAACCGGCCTCAAGCCGGGCGAACCGGTCAGCCTGGAGCGACTGGCCCAGGCTCAGAAAAATCTGTACGATGCCGCCACTTTCCAGGCGGTCAACATAAATTCTGAACCGGTGAATGCCGCTGAACACCAGGAAAAAGTGCGGATCAGGCTGGAGGAAATGCCCTGGTTCAGCCTGACCTACGGCGTCCAGTATAATACCGATACCAGGTTTGAGGGATTTACCCAGCTTGATTTCAACAACCTTTTCGGCCGGGGCTGGAACAGCCTGCTGTATTTCAGAGCTAATGCCAGGCAGCAGGATGCCCGGGCCACGCTCAAGATACCCTATCTCTTCTCGCGTAAGCTGGACTCGCTTCTATCAGTTTACTACAAGAAGGACATCAGGGACCTGTTCATTACCGAAGAAATGGGAGCCAGTTTCCAGCAGAAAATCATGATCGTGCGGGGCTTTGATTTGAGCTGGGTCTACCGCTTGAGCCGGATTCATGATTATGAAAGAGAGCCTTCCTGGCCTTTGCCCTATGATGTGAGAATTACCAGCTCGGAGCTTTCGTTGCTGCTCAGCCGGGATACCCGTGATGACCGGTTTGACCCCAGGCACGGGACCCTCCTGACCAGCAGTTTTAGCTACGCTCCCCGTTATCTTGGTTCTGACCTCAACTATGTCCGCTCCTTCNNCCAGTTCACCATGTACAAATCCTTGCTGCCCGGGGTGGTCTGGGCTTCGTGTTACCGGCTGGGATTGGCCAGCGCTTTTGGCGAAGTCCTGATACCCAGCAAGAGGTTCTATGCTGGCGGCGGGACCAGCCTCCGCGGTTTCAAGCTGGATGCCGTCGGACCGATTGATTTCTGGACGGGTTTGCCGGAAGGCGGGGAAGCCATGATCGTGGTCAACCAGGAATTGAGATTCTCGATTTATAAATTTATCAGGGGAGTGGCCTTCCTTGATGCCGGAAATGTCTACAGCCGACTTTCAGATTTCAATCCCGGGCGGTTGAGGACTGGAGCTGGGTTCGGCTTGAGGGTGGACAGCCCCCTGGGTTTAATCAGGATAGATTACGGTTTTAATCTCAAGCCCCGTCCGGGGGAAGCCCGGAGCACCCTTTTCTTCAGTATCGGCCAGGCTTTCTAAGCCAGGCTTAAACCCGGCTCAGCAGGGTCCGGACCTGGGCGGCCTCCGGAGCTTCCGGGGCCAGGTACAGGAATTTCTGGAAATGGGTAATCATCAGGTCCTTGCGACCCTTCTGATAATAGGCCAGGCCAATCTGGTAATGGGCATAGGCATGGTTGCCTTTTAGCTGCAGGCACTTCTGCAGGTCGGTGATCATCAGGTCAATCTTTTTCTGGTAACCGCGGAGCAAACCCCGGTGGTAATAAGCTTCGGCGCAGTTGGGGTCTTTCTGGATGGCGGTGTTGAGCTCAGTCTCAGCCCCGGTATAGTTAGCCTTGGCGATGAAGTACTGGGCTTTGCCCACGTAACCGAACGGGGAATTGGGGGCGGACTGCAGGATTTTGTTGAAATAGGTCAGAGCGGCCTCGGGGTTTTTCTGCTTGATCAGGGCTGAGCCCAGGTAATAGTAAAGGTCGTTGTTAACGAAATTTTCGGCCACCAGCTGGTCAAAAATAGCCTTGGCCTCGGCCGTCTTCCCGGCTTCAAAATAGGCAATGCCGGCCTGAAGCCTGTCCTGCTGGGTGGTCTGGGACAGAAGGACCAGGTTAAGGCCCAGGGAAAATGCCAGCAGCAGGACCGGAGTCAGCCAGAAGCGCGATGTGTTGTGTCTCATCAGTTCCTCCTTAATATCCCCTTATACCATAAAAGAGGCCTTCAAGACAAATCCTGGATACCAGCTTGAATTTTGACAAATCCCCTGAATAATTATTAAAATGAAAAGCGATAAAATCAGGCAAAATAATAAAAAATTTTCATCTGAAAGGAGGGTAGGATGGCCCAGAAGAAAAAAGTCAAACCGGCAGCCAGGAAACCGGTGAAAAAAGTGGTCAAGAAGAAAGCGGTCAAGAAGCCAGTAAAAAAGGCGGTAAAAAAGGAAATGGCTCCGCCGCCCAGACCGGTAACGGCCCTCGAGTGCCAGGTCTGTGGTTACCGTCTGATAATTGACCGTAAGTGCGGCTGCGCCGAAGAACATGTGCTGGTTTGCTGCGGCCAGCCCATGCAAAAGGTAGAAACCACGATTTGAATTAAGTTCCTGGAATTGCCTGGCTGAAAGCCGGCTCGACCAGGCCGGCTTGATTTATGTTTTTGCCCGTTTTTATAAGAAGGAATTTTTTTTATAATGGGGCGGTAGAAGATAATGACCATTAATTTTTCTCAGAAGAAGAAACTGGGCTACCTTGAGGGTTACCTTTCCATTTTCGTTAACCTGCTTCTTTTCCTGTTCAAGTTCGTTGTCGGCCGCCAGGTCAATTCGGTGGCCATGGTGGCCGACGCCTGGCACACCCTGTCTGACTGCCTGACTTCAGTCATCGTGGTCGTTGGTTTCTGGATGGCTTCCCGGCCGGCTGACAGCCGTCATGCTTTTGGGCACGGCCGGTCCGAGTCGATAGCTTCTATCATCATCGGCACCTTGCTGGCGGTAGTCGGTCTGAGTTTTCTTTATGAATCAATTGTCAAAATTATCCAGCGTCAGGGCATGGGCTTCAGCCAGCTGGCAGTAATAGTCTTTGCCATTTCGGCCGTGCTGAAGGAAGGACTGGCCCAGTTTGCTTTCTGGACAGCCAGGAAAACTGAGGCCAGTTCACTGCGGGCTGATGCCTGGCATCACCGCAGCGACGCCATCGCCTCGATTCTGATTGTGGTCGGAGCCCTGTTCAGCCAGAGATTATGGTGGCTGGACGGTGTGCTGGGCATTGGCGTTTCCCTGCTGATTCTTCATGCCAGCTACGATATCATCAGGAGCTCGGCCAGCTACCTGATGGGGGAAGTGCCCTCCGGAGAAAGAGTGGACCGGGTTCGTTCCCAGGTGAAGAAAGAATTCCCTGAGCTCCAGGGTATTCATCATGTTCATGTTCACCAGTACGGAGACCACCACGAGGTAACCGCTCATCTGACCGTTCCTGGCACCATGTCGGTTGACGAGGCTCACAGCATCGCCAGTCGGATTGAAGAAATCGTGAAGCAGGAGTTTAACGGAGATGCCACCGTCCATGTCGAGCCAGCGAAGTCAGAAAAAGATGAAGACTGAGACGGCGGCCAGACCCGGAAATTACCTGAAGTTTCTGGGCACCGCCGGGGCCCGGTTTGTGATGGCCAGGCAGCTAAGAGCTTCGGGCGGTATCTACCTGGAACTTCTCGGTCAGAAAATATCCCTGGACCCCGGCCCCGGAGCCCTGGTGCGGATGACCCACAGCCGGCCGCCTATCGACCCGACTGCCCTGGAAGCGGTGATTCTTAGCCACAAGCATATCGACCATGCCAACGACGTCAACATCCTGCTGGATGCCATGACCGCGGGCGGTTTTAAGAAAAGGGGAATCCTGATGGCTCCGGCTGAGTGCCTGACCGGCCCCGAGGCGGTGGTCTTCAGGTATCTAAAGGATTATCTGGAGAGGATTGAAATTCTGCAGGCCGAAACAACTTACCACCTGGGCCCGCTGAAGATAAAGACTACCTGCCGCCACCAGCACGAAGCCGAAACTTACGGGCTCAAGTTTTATTTGCCGCGACTGGTGGTCGGGTTCATGGTTGACACCAAATATTTCCCGGAGCTCCTCAGTAGTTACCGCCAGGTGGACATCCTGGTGATGAATGTCCTGAGAGCCAGGGAATCTGATAGTGATCATGTCAAGCATCTGACGGTGAGCGATGCTACGCTGATTATAAAAGAGCTCAAACCCGGAAAAGTTTACCTGACCCATTTCGGGATGACCATGCTCCAGGCCGACCCCAGGAAGGTGGCCGAGAAAATGAGCCAGGAGACCGGGGTGGAAGTGCTGGCTGCCTACGACGGTCTGACGGTGTCCCTGGATCAGGCTGCCTGAGCTGTTGTCGGCTGGCCGGGCAGGCAAAGGGTCCGGACGGGCCCGAAGCCCGGAAGGGAGGTGGAAGAAGGGGCTAAAAAATCCTACTAAAATAGTAGGATTTTTCTTGAAATCCCCCGCCTAAAAGATTAAAATAGAAAGGTAAGCTCATACTGGCTTACCGGAGTTAAGTCTTAAGGAGACTTTTAATGAAAGAAAAAGTGGAAGAAGTTCTTAACCGAATAAGGCCGGCCCTGCAGGCTGACGGGGGCGATGTGGAACTGGTGGATGTGGTTGACGGTGTGGTCTCGGTCAGGTTAAAAGGTGCCTGCGGTGGCTGCCCCATGTCTCAGATGACTCTCAAAATGGGCATCGAGCGTTTGTTGAAAAAAGAAATTCCCGAAGTCAAGAGTGTGGTTTCTGTCTGATAAACATTTTAGTTAGAGGGGAAGGAGGGCCCGGTGCCAGGCTTTTATGCTGATAAGCAGGCCGCAGCTCCGGTTCGACCGGAAGTGCTGGAAGCCATGCTGCCTTTTTTCAGCCAGGATTTCGGCAATCCTCAAAGCCTGCATTCAGTCGGGCAGAGGGCCTCGCAGGCTCTGCTCAAAGCCCGAGAACAGCTGGCCCGACTTATCAACTGCCGGCCAGAAGAAATTATATTCGTGTCCTCCGGTTCAGAAGCCAACAACCTGGCCCTCAAGGGTTTGGCTCTGGCCAACCAGGCCCGGGGCCAGCGGGTTGTCGTCTCGGCCATTGAGCACATCTCGGTGCTTAGAGCCACCCGCTTCCTGGAGAAACTTGGGTTCAAGATAACCCAGGTCCCGGTTGATGGGTTGGGGGTGGTCAGCCCGGAAAAAATAGCCGAGGCCCTGACCCCGGACACGGTCCTGGTTTCGGTGATGATGGCCAATAACGAGGTGGGCACGATTGAGCCTGTGGCTGAAATCGCCCGACTCTGCCAGTCCAGGGGAATAATTTTTCACAGCGACGCCGTGGCCGCTGTGGGCAATATTCCGGTTGACGTCAGCGCTCTGGGAGTGGATGCCTTGAGCCTGGCAGCCGACCAGTTCGGCGGCCCCAAGGGAGCCGGCGCCCTTTTTCTGAAAAAGGGAATCAAGATCACCCCGCTCATAGATGGTGGCGTGCAGGAGTCTAACCGCCGGGCCGGCACCGAGAATGTCCCGGCCATAGTTGGCCTCGGCCAGGCTGCTGAGCTGGCAGCCCGGGAAATGTCCGAGAAAAGCGCACGGTTGTCCCGGCTCAGGGACCGGCTCATAGCCGGGGTGCTCGGCCGGCTGGATGAAGTCATCCTGACCGGGCATCCGGTTAACAGGTTGCCCCATCATGCCAGCTTCTGCGTTAAATACGTTGAAGGGGAGGCCATGCTCCTCGGGCTGGATCTAAAGGGCATTCAGGTGGCCAGCGGCTCAGCCTGCACCTCGCGCTCTCTCCGGACCTCTCACGTGCTGACGGCCATGGGGCTTGACCCGGCCGTGGCCCAGGGCAGCCTGGTTCTAACGCTGCTCGATGAGACCAGCGACGAGCAGGTTGATTATTTCCTGGAAAATTTTCCCCCGGTAGTCAAGCGACTCCGGGAAATGTCTCCTCTCTATACTAAGTACTTACAGGAGAAAAAAGATGTACACGGATAAAGTCATGGAACATTTCATGCATCCGCGGAATGTCGGGACCATACCCGAGGCCGACGGGGTCGGCGAAGTGGGCAACCCGGTCTGCGGCGACATGATGACCTTTTACATAAAAGTTAAAGACGGGCGGCTGGAGGATGTCAAGTTTCAGACATTCGGCTGTGGTGCGGCCATTGCCGTCAGCAGCCTGGTCAGCGAGATGGCCAAGGGCAAGACCCTGGAAGAGGCCATGAAGATAACCAACGAGCAGGTGGCCGAGGAACTGGGCGGTCTGCCGCCGCACAAGATGCACTGCTCTAACCTGGGGGCCGATGCCCTGCACAAGGCCATCGAAAATTACCTCAGCAAAATGAGCGGCCAGCCGGCGGAAAAAGCCGGCGAAAGCAGCCAGGCCGCCAGTCAGGATGAACATTTCCATTGCCCCTTTTGCGATTTTGTCCTGCCAGAAAATGCCCAGCTCTGTGCCCGCTGCCAGGTCAAGCTCATCCGGTGCGAGCACTGCGGCGAGTATAATCGCGAGGGTGAAGAAACCTGCGGCCATTGCGGGGCCGGGTTAGTTTGAAGACGGTTAACAGTAGACTGGAATATAAACGGGGACTCCGGCCGTTGCAAATTTAAGAAGGCTCATAATGAAAAAAGAAAAACTGGTCGAAGAAATTAACAGGTTGAAGAAAGAAAAACGGGCAGTTATCCTGGCTCACAATTATCAACCCGATGAAATCCAGGACCTGGCTGATTTTGTCGGCGATTCGCTGGAGCTTTCACAGAAAGCCGCNNATTTCATGGCCGAGACGGCCAAGATTCTGGCCCCCGGGAAAAAAGTTCTGCTGCCGGACCTGCGGGCCCGCTGCCCGATGGCCGACATGGTTCGCGGAGCTGACCTGCGCTGGATGAAGCAGCAACATCCGGGGAAAAAAGTAGTGGCCTACGTTAATACCACGGCCGAAGTCAAAGCCGAAACTGATGTTTGCTGCACCTCGGCCAACGCCATCAAGGTGGTCAGCAGCTTGCCAGATACAGAAATTATATTCGTCCCCGACCGCAACCTGGCCCACTATGTCAGCCAGAAAACCGGGAAGAAGCTTCATATCTGGGACGGTTACTGCCCCATTCATGAAGAGATAAAGCCGAAGGATATTGAGAAAATGAAAAAACAGCATCCCGGGGCCGAGGTCTGGGCCCATCCCGAATGCCGGCCTGATGTTCTGCCTCTGGCGGACTGGGTTCTTTCGACCGGCCAGATGATCAGGGAAGCCCGAAACAGCCAGGCCGGAGAAATAATCGTGGCCACCGAGGTCGGCATTCTGCACCGGTTGAGGAAAGAGAACCCGGACAAGAAATTCTATCCGGCCCGGGAAAAAGCTGTCTGCAAAAACATGAAGAGAATTAACCTGAAAAAAGTCTATCAGGCCCTGCTGCTGGAAGAACCAGAAGTGGTAGTGGACCCCGGCCTGGCCAACCGGGCCCGTGAAGCCATCAACCAGATGGTGCGTTTCGTCTGAGAAACTGGAGATAGACCCCGGGAAGCGCCTGCTCCCGTAGGTTGTTTAGAAAATAAGCATAAGATTAAAAGGGAGGATTGATGAAAAAAATAACTGAAAACACGGTCAAGGAAGCCCTGGCCGGTGAAAGCCAGGCCCATCTCCGCTACAAGTTTTATGCCCAGAAAGCCAGGCAGGAAAATCTGCCCAACATCGCTCGGTTGTTTGAAGCTGCCTCTTTTTCCGAGCAGGTTCATGCTTTGAATCATCTGAACGTGCTGGAAGGAGAAGGCAATACCACCGACAACCTGGGTAAAGCTTATGACGGGGAAAATTTTGAGGTTGAAGAAATGTACCCGGCTTATATCGCTGTGGCCAAGGAGCAGGGCGAGAAAAGAGCTGCTACCTATCATCAATATGCCCTGGCAGCCGAAAAGATCCACGCCAGCCTCTATGCCAGGGCCAAACAGGCCGCCAGCCAGGGTAGGGACCTGGAATTGCCTGCCCTCCATATCTGTTCGGTCTGCGGTTTTACCATGGAGGGAGAAGCTCCCGACCACTGCCCGGTCTGCGGTGCTCCCAGAAGTAAGTTCGTCAATTTTTAAGCTGATAACAGCTGCCAAAAGATTAAGGGCCGATAAATTTTCGGCTTCTCCAGGCAACTGGAATTTAATGACATTCCCGACAGAGTAATCCAGGTTCTCTTTTCTTGCTTTCTGGCCAGTCAAAAAGCTGATAAAATAGAAGAGCAAGCAAGCCGAAGGAGGACTTATGAAACATACCTGGAAAGTGGCCCGCATTTCTGGCATTGATATCAAGGTTGATTCCAGCTGGCTGGTGATTTTCCTGCTGTTTACCTTTTCCCTGTCTGCTTTCTATTTTCCCCAGTCTTTTCCGGTTTCTAACCGGATGTATTACTGGCTTCTGGGACTTCTGACCAGCCTGCTGGTTTTTGCCTCAGTTCTGTTTCACGAATTGGCCCATTCTCTGACGGCCAAGAAGCAGGGCGAGAAGGTGGAGGATATTACTCTTTTCATCCTGGGCGGGGTGGCCCGGATAAGCGACGAGCCGGGAACGCCGCAAAAAGAATTCGTCATGGCCCTGGTGGGGCCGGTCTCCAGCTTTGTCCTGGCTCTGTTTTTCATCCTGGTCTCAGTTCTGGTGGCGCCTTTTTCCAAGCCCATCCAGGTAGCCGCGGCTTACCTTGGTTATATCAATGCCATAGTCGGCGGGTTCAACCTGTTGCCCGGGTTTCCCATGGACGGCGGCCGGGTGCTGCGGGCCATTGTCTGGAAAGCCACCGGTGATTTGAAAAGAGCTACCAGGGTGGCCTCGCAGGTCGGGCAGGGCATTGCCTTTTTCCTGATCTTCTTTGGCATCTTCAGGTTTTTCCGGGGTAATCTGGGCGGGCTCTGGCTGGTGCTCATTGGCTGGTTCCTGCATAACGCGTCGGTCCAGGGCTACAGCCAGGTTCTGCTCAAATCATCCCTGGAGGGACTCAAGGCTACCGACCTGATGAGCAAAGACTTTCAGTTCGTGGAGTCGGATCTGCCGCTGGAAGTCCTGGTCCAGGATTACGTCCTCAGGCAGCGGGAGAGGGTTTTCCTGGTAAAGGAAGGGGAGAAGCTGGCGGGCATCGTCTGCCTGGAAGACATAAAAAAATACCCGCGCGAACGCTGGCCGGAACTGCGAGTCCGGGAGGTGATGACCCCGGCCGAAAAGATTATTTACGTAACACCGGGAACTACCGGCGACCAGATTCTCCAGCGCCTGGCCACGGCCAATGTCAATCAGGTGCCGGTGCTGGAAGACGGCCAGGTTATTGGTATTGTCTGCCGCAATAATCTGCTTCAGGTTTTGCAGCTAAGAACCGAACTGGGAATTTAATTTTCAGGGAGGGGAGAGATGGCAAAAGTCAAAGCCGTGGCTAAAAAGAAAAGCGCAAAAACCAAAACTGCGCAAGCTCCGGCTGTCTCCATCCGGGGTGGAAGTCTCGAAGAACGCCAGCAAAGAATCAGGGAAATAATAAAAATCCTGAGAAAAGAATATCCCCAGGTCAGGACGGCTTTAAATTACCGCACCCCGTTCGAACTGCTGGTGGCCACCATCCTGGCAGCCCAGTGCACCGATGAGCGGGTCAATAAAGTCACGCCGGCTCTTTTTCAGAAGTATCCCACCATCGAATCCCTGGCCCGGGCCAGGCAGGAAGAGCTGGAGAACGACATCCGTTCCACCGGGTTTTTCCGGAACAAAGCCCGTAACATCATAGCTCTATCGAAAAAGCTTGTTGAAGATTATCAGGGCAAAGTCCCCGACTCCATGGAAGAGCTAATCAAACTACCGGGTGTGGCTCGCAAGACGGCTAACATTGTCCTGTCCTCGGCTTTCAGGAAAGCCGAAGGCATCGCCGTTGATACCCATGTCAGGAGGCTGTCGGAGCGCCTGGGGCTCAGTCGCCAGAATGACCCGGACAAGATCGAGCGCGATTTAATGGCCATTGTGCCCCGGGCAGACTGGCTTGATTTCAATTATCTGCTGGTGGACCACGGGCGGAAGGTTTGCCAGGCCAGGAAACCGCTCTGTCCGCAGTGTGTCATCCAGCATCTCTGTCCTTCCTTTGAAAAATTTTCTGGGCTGTATGCGGGGAGAAAATAGATGGCGCGGCGCGAAGCCATGCTTTATCACAAGCAGGAAGGGAAGAAAGTGGTCTGTTCTCTCTGCGCCCACCGCTGTGTCCTGAATGAAGGGCAGTTCGGTATCTGCGGCGTGAGGCAGAACATAGACGGAATTCTTTACACCCATGTCTACGAAGAGGCTATCGCGGCCCATATCGACCCCATCGAGAAGAAACCATTCTTTCACTTTCTGCCAGGAAGCAAGTCTCTGTCCATAGCCACCATTGGCTGCAATTTCCGCTGCCCCTTCTGCCAGAACTGGGAAATTTCTCAGACCAGGTTGTCTGACGGAAAGGGTGGCCTCAGGAGCAGCCATCTGCCGGTCAAGGAAGTGGTGCGCCAGGCGCTGCTCAACGACTGCCAGAGCATTTCCTATACTTACACCGAGCCCACCATCTTTTTTGAGTACGCTTTTGAGGCGGCCAAACTGGCGAAAGAATCGGGGTTAAAAAATAATTTTGTCACCAACGGTTATATGACGGCCGAAGCCCTTGAAGAAATCAAGCCCTACCTGGATGCGGCCAACGTCGACCTGAAATTTTTCCGGGATGAGAGCTACAAAAAAATGTGCAAGGCCCGGCTGCAGCCGGTTCTGGACAGCATCCGGAAGATGCGGGAGCTCGGTATCTGGGTGGAAGTTACGACCCTGGTAATACCTGGCTCGAACGATTCGGAAGAGGAGCTGAGGGGGATTGCCAGATTCCTGGTAAGCGTTGACCGGGATATCCCCTGGCACCTGAGCCGCTTTCACCCGGATTATGAATTCCTGGACACCCCGGCTACACCAGTCAGCACCTTGAGAAAGGCCAGGGAAATCGGCCGGGCCGAAGGCCTGCGCTACATCTACCTGGGTAATGTCTGGGGTGAGGGCGAAGATACTGTCTGTCCGAAGTGCGGAACAAATCTTATCCGACGGGAAGGTTTCTGGGTCAAATCAAACCTGCTGCAGGACAGCCAGTGCCCGAACTGCGGCCAGAAGATAGCCGGCATTTTTGTCTGAAGTCAGTCTTTCCAGCTTGGTGGCTTCTGCTAAAATTATAATCAGGAAGTTGGCGATGGAAAGGAAGTATGAGATTCTGGAGCACATGGCCGACGGCAAATTCCGGGCCTACGGAAGCAACCTGGAAGAAGCTCTGGGCAATGCTGCTCTGGCCATGGTTTCGCTGATGTGGGACTGGGAAAAAATAAGACCGGTTCTTAGGGAAACGATTCAGCTTGAAGCTTCCAGCCCGGAACAGCTGACGGTCAAATTCCTGACCGAGTTGATTTATTTGCTGGAGGTCAAGTCCTTCCTGCTGGGCCGGGCGGATAAAATTGGGATTGAAGAAGATGACCAGAATGGGAAAAAGATTTACAGGTTGAAAGCGGAAATAGCCGGAGACCGGCTCTCGCCGGATTATGAAATTTACGGCCAGGTTAAAGCCGTTACCTATAACGATATGAAAATTGAAAAAACCGACGACAGCCTGGTTATCCAGGTGGTCGTTGATATGTGAGGTGAGCTATGGACATCGTAAGAATTAGCGATTTTATCTGGGAAATTCCCAAGTCGGGTGAGATGAAAGTTCCGGCCAGGATTTATGCTTCGGAGAAGCTGATAGAGCTGGCCAAAAGAGATCAGACCTTGCAGCAGGCCCGTAATGTGGCCTGTCTGCCTGGAATCCAGCGTATGTCTTACGTGATGCCCGACGCTCACCAGGGTTATGGCTTTCCGATTGGTGGAGTGGCGGCATTTGACCTGGATGACGGGATAATTTCTCCTGGTGGGGTTGGCTACGACATAAATTGCGGGGTCAGGTTGCTGCGCACTGATTTTAAAGAGAGCGACATAACGGCCAAAAGAAAAGAACTTCTGGCTGAAATTTTCAAGGAAGTGCCGGCAGGAGTGGGCAAGGGCGGCATCACCAAGCTCAGCCGCAATGTGCTGAAAGAGATTCTGGTCAGGGGGGCCGAATGGGCGGTGGAGCAAGGCTACGGTACGGCTGAAGATCTTGAGAGGACAGAAGAGAATGGCCGGATGAAGGATGCAGCCTGGGAATTTATTTCAGACAGGGCCATGGAGAGAGGCATTCCGCAGCTTGGAACTCTCGGCGCTGGCAATCATTTCCTGGAAATCCAAAAGGTGGACGAGATTTATGACGAGAGGGTGGCTAAGGCTTTCGGGATAGAGGAAAAAGGACAGGTGCTGGTGATGATTCACTGCGGCAGCCGCGGCCTGGGCCATCAGATTGCTACGGATTACATTGAACTGATGGAAAACAAGTTTGGCTTCAAGGGGCTGCCTGACAGAGAGTTGATCAACGCTCCGTTCAAATCTGACCTCGGCCAGCGGTATTACAAATCAATGTGCGCCGCGGTTAATTATGCTTTTGCTAACCGCCAGATGATTGCCCACTGGGTCAGGGATGTGTTCGCCAAGGTGATGGGTTCATCAAAGGGCATGAGGCAGATTTATGACGTCTGCCATAATGTGGCCAAAGTGGAGAAGCACACGGTCAACGGGAAAGAAAAGCTGCTATGCGTTCACCGGAAAGGGGCAACCAGAAGCTTTGGGCCGGGCAGGTCAGAAATTCCTGCGGTCTACCGGGCGGTGGGACAGCCGGTGCTCATTCCCGGCAGCATGGGCACAGCTTCCTACATCCTGGTCGGCACAAAAGAAGCTGAGGAGCTGAGCTTCAGCTCCACGGCCCACGGCGCCGGACGGGTAATGAGCCGAAATGAAGCTCTGCGGCGGTTCCGGGGCGAGCAGATCAGAGACGAGCTGGCCAAAAAAGGGGTTGAGCTTAAAGCTACCAGCTGGAAGGGCGTGGCCGAAGAAGCCTCCGCTGCCTACAAGGATGTGGATGAAGTGGTCCGCGTCTCGCACGAAACCATGCTGGGTAAGTTAGTCGCCCGCGTCGTCCCCATCGGCGTCATGAAAGGCTAAAACGGGGGACACAATACTCATTCCCCAATTTTTTATTACAAAAAGAAATAAAATATTGCCCTAAGTTGTGATTTCTCCGGAAAATTTTATTTTAAAGACTATTTTTTTCCACCGCTAGGTTTTTTTGGAAGTTTCATAGGTGGGGGAGGGGGCACAAAGCCTTTTTTGTCTGTAGGCTCGGGCCTCTTCGGAGATTCTGGAGGAACATAGCCTTCTTTAATGTTGGCCTTTTTATTTTTGTTCATATCGCTCATCCTTTTTTTTATAAGTTTATAATTACAAAAACCGCCAAAAATATGAGACCCAATATAAAAAATGCTAGCGAAGAAATGTTAAGCCTATTTGTACAACGAGCCCATTTATTTTTTATATCTTGTTTATCTTTTTGGCTGTTTTGCTTCTGGCCTCTTGAATATTCTAATTCCAGAATTTCTCTTTGTTTTCTGCAGGCAAATTGACTAATAAGGAAAGAAATCAGAGTTGAAAGAAGGCTTAGAGAAAATCCCATCCATCCGAAAATAAGAAATAATTTAGTTCCGCATTTAATTGAAGGAACGATTTGCCTTATGAAGGCAAGAGAGAGACCAAAAGCGCCAGATGTGAGGGTTAGGATTGCTTTGTCGAATAGCCGCGCGCTCTCGCGTTCGGCGTCGACGAGCGCCTTTCGTTCATCAAGATAAACATGATATTCAAGATCATCAGTTTTATTGTAATTATTCTCGCACATTACGCTCTTGACCAATAATATAAATATCTCGATTAAAGTTGTCAATTTTACCTTTGCATATATTCTGGGTCGGCACTCGAGACTTAATAGAGCTAATATTATGAATTTCATATTTATGATAAAAAGGGGAAATGTTTTTAATGGGGGCAAGGAATTCAATTAAATTCGATTAGCCTACTACAGGGGATAAACATAAATAACAACTGTGTCGTTTATTATAAAAAGAAGAACTATTGAACGGGGGTGAAAGCCACCAGCCTCATTTGCCTTAAAATTCTCCCCAAAAACTGTTCAAGGTAATGAGGTGCAAAATGGCCTGCGTTAACCCCTTGGGAGGTAAGGTAAAATGGCCGTTATGGAATGGCAAAAATACGAGGCATCCATTAATGGCAAGAGGCTGCCTAGTGAGGTTGAACAGGAGAAAAGGCGAACAGGCAGGTCAAATTGATGGCTTACATTATGTTGTTTTCTGTTGGTTGAAATGGCGGGGGCATCAGAAACATTTCTGAAAATATTTCAAGTAAATCTGGTCGTGTCGGGACAGCGGGAAGGTTTAATTTTAGGCTATTGACATAGAAACCAGATTTGCTATAATTTTGTAGTAAAAATGGAAGCTATCTCCAAATTGGATGCGATCAAAATATTACACCAAAAGAAAGTCACCTTTTTTGATGTTGTAGATGCCAGCAAAATCTTTGGCATTGAAAAAAACAAAACGCTTTATGTCCTTTTACAAAGGTTAGAAAAAGATGGCGTGGTTAATAGAATAGTCAACGGCAAATACCATTTTGCTCTGAAAGAGTACCACGAATTTGAATTGGCCAATTTCTTGGTTAACCCATCTTATATTTCCTTAGAAAGCGCCCTTTCTTTTTACGGAATTCTTCCTCAGTTTCCCTACACCATTACTTCCCTAACTCCCCTGAAGACTAAAAAGATTAATTACCAAGACAAAGAATATGAATATTCTCATTTAGACACTGGCTATTTCTGGGGCTTTTTAAAAAAAGATAAGTTTTTGATCGCTTCTCCTGAAAAAGCCCTTCTGGATGAGCTATATTTTATGGCTAAAAAATTGAGAAATATCCACCTTCAAGATCTCAATCTTAAGGCAATTGATAGGAAAAAAATCTGCGACCTATCAAAGAGATATAAATTTATCCCTCTTCATAATCTATTAGCTAACCTAAAAATATGTTAGAAAAAGATATTGCTCTTCAATTAAGCCGGGAACTAAAGATTGATCTATTCACGATTTATCGCGAATATCTCCAAATTCTTTTTTTAAAATATTTCTACAGGCAAAAAAAGAGCCAGAAGATTTATTTTAAAGGAGGAACGGCCTTAAGATTGCTTTATGGGTCGTTCCGTTTTTCGGAAGACTTGGATTTCACCAGCCTTGTTAAGAAAGAAGAACTTAAAGAGCTTATCAATAAAAGCATTAATGAATTAAGCGTAGAAGTAGCTGGTGTTCGCTTTAAAAAGACAGAGTCAATTGCTGATTCATTCTCAGGTAGGATTTTTCAGGAGCTTCCTGAATTCAAAATACCCCTGACCATAAGATTGGATTTTTCTTTAAGGGAAAAGCCTGTTCTATCTGTTGATTCTTCTTATCTTGAAACTATCTTTCCGGTATCTCCCTATCCGCATGTGTCTCATTTTAAACCCGAAGAGATGTTAGCTGAAAAAATAAGGGCGGTCTTAACCAGATGCCGCGGTAGAGACGTCTTTGATTTCTGGTTTTTGCTTTCGAAAAGAGTACCTGTCGACTGGAACCTGGTTAATAAAAAGATGACAATTTATAAGAAGAAAGTTAGTAAAAAAGATTTGTTAAGGGCGCTGGAAGGGTTTCCTCAAGATGAGATTAAAAATGATTTAACAAGATTTCTGCCTATGAGCCACCGCAATTTAATAAAAGAAATAAAAAATCTGACCCTTGAGAAGATAGAAGCTCTTTAAGTTTGTAATTTTCTTATCTCATCATCTCATTATCTCAATATCTTTCTTACGTGATGACAGGGTCACCTTAAGCTTGGTAATCTGGCCGTGGCGCACCTGTCCTTCAATCACGGTGCGGTATGGGGCGTGAACTTTAAAATCCACATCCCATTCCCCGGGCCAGGCCGGAAGCAGGAAAAATTTACGGACATCGGTCTGAATCAGCATGGCCTGAACCGCCTTAAGCAACACCCGCCGTGATCCTGGTCGGGAAGCCAGTCGCAGTTTGGTCCCCAGAAGGCCGGAAAACGCGAGCCTTCGTGCCATTTCCGGGCCCGACCACGTTGTTCAAAATATTTGAAATTCCGTTTAAGCCGCGTTAGCTGGGAATGCATACTAAACGTTATTTTCCCCTTCAAACATCGCTAAGAAATATAAATCATGGGAAAAAAGGTATTAAGAACAATTACAAATCTTTGCGGATAACCACCTCAATCTTTCATCGGAAAGGCAACCTTTCGATGGTCAAACAAGTATTATAAATGATCTTTTCGCTTGACATATTTTTAGGAGGTTTGATATGCCCAAGAACAAGGGCCCATACATACGTATCTTGACTATGATGTTCTGCATCCTTTGCCTGCTTTACTCCCAGCCTTTGAAGCAGGGTTCGGCAGCAGGTCTTCTAAGCACTTATGAAGAGGATTTCTGGAGCAGCTTGATTTACGGTCAGCCACAAGTATCTTCGAACCTAAACATCCAGTTTGTGACTGATGAGGCGGACGCGGTACTTTCCATCCTTCAAAAAATAAAAGCCGGCATAATTGTCGATGAAGCCGCCTGGGATCGGCTATTTGCGACTGAAGGTTATATCCGGCTGAAAAAGCGGGAAGCCGGAATGAAGCGGCCTTTCGGGGATGAGGAATTCCGAAAATTCGTCCTTTCTCCAGAACTCCTTGCTAAGACTGATGCGCTCGCCGAGACGCTCGCGAAATGGAAAGGGGCCGATATGAAGGCCGCCGCCGTTCGGGCGCTTGCCTATCTACCGGCCGGAACGATGATTCGGGCCAAAATCTATCCCGTAATAAAACCCAAGACCAACAGTTTCGTCTTTGAGCTCGAAACCGACCCAGCCATATTCCTCTATCTGAACCCAGAGATGAACGCGACTCAACTCGAGAACACCGTGGCCCACGAACTACATCATATCGGCCTTGCGGCCGCTTGTCTTCCGGTTTATGAAAGCGAAGAGTATAAAAAGAAACCGCCCGAAGTTCGGGC